>CAZIZD010000006.1:0-27184 GCA_964543615.1 uncultured Alcaligenaceae bacterium
GTGAACTGGCATCAGCAGGTAGCAGCTCGTCCTTGGGGATGCGGTAGTCCGCGACGGGCTTCAGCAGCGCCGCGGCGATGGGGTCGGTGGGCCTGCCCGCGTAGAGGCGCTCCACTTCCTCGCGCCAGAAGTCGAGCTGGCGGCGCGCCTCGTCGGCGGACCCGCCCTCGTCGACGATGTCGTCGATGCGGCGGCAGTAGGCGTAGACGGCGGACAACGCGTCGCGCTTGGCTTTAGGGAGAAGGAGGAAGCCGAGGAAGAAGTTCGATTTCTTCTCGGCCTTCACGGGTACTGCGGCGCTCATCCCAGGAGCGCCCGGAAGAAAAGCGGGATCCAATCGGACTTCTTGAGCGCGGGGCGCGAGCGCAGCCGGGCCACGACGGGGCGCTCGCCTTCGCGCTCGACGCGCAGGTCGACGAACTCCCAACCGTAGTCCGGCTCGAGCCGTGACGGCGACTTGCGCATGTACTCGAGCAGGTACTCCTGGAGGCGTGCCTGGTTGACGATGACGTGCGGAAACTCGGACAGGCCGTCCTCGACGTCCTGGATGCGCCCCGTGCGCTCGATCTTCGAGCGGTCGGCCTTCGACGGACGCCAGAACACGGTCTCGTTGACCCAGTAGGCCTCGCGGACGAGGCGCGTGGCGAGCCCGAACGCCTCGAACGTCTCGACGGTGCGGCACGCGATGCCGTCGGCGCGGCCGAGCTCGAGCGGGCCTTTGCGCTTCTCGACGAGGCGTGTGTGGATCTGCGGGAACGTGGAGAGCTGGGCGGCGAGCAGGGTGCCTGCGGGGCCGCTGCCGACGATCAGGACGTCGACTTCGCCGGGAAGCGACGTCGCGCGCTCGGCAGCACCCGGTGCCGCCTGGTGGACATCCGGGTCGCCGGGACGATAGCCGTCGCGATAGAACTGCATGTTCGCTCTCCCTTCGCAAGCCTCATGTTACGAGATTCGCGAAGGCCCGCGACGCGTGCATTGCTAGAAGCTGTACGCGAGGCCGAGCGAGAGTGTCGACGCCCAGAAGTCGGTGGTCGCGAACTGGAAATTGGGCTGCGCCGGGCCCTTCAGCACGGCCGGCGGATCGTTGCCCCACGACACCGACTGCGTCGTGTTGATGTTGCGGTTGATCTGCTCGCCCGGACGCACGACGTTGCTCACGTAGAGGAACGAGGCGGTTGCGAAGACCCGGATCTGCGGCGTGATCTTGTACCCGGCGCTGACCGCGACCTCGGGCACGATCGTGAACTTGTTCTGCGAATAGTCGCCGATGTTGCTCGGCAACGCGAAGTAGCCGCCCTTGAAGGTCTGCACCGGGCCGTAGTTGTTGTAGTCGTTGGTCTCGAGATAGCCGTTGATCGACACGCGCTGCTGCATCGTGCCCAGCGCCACCTTGGCGGCGACGCCCCCGAACCACGCGTCGCGGTCGTACGCGGCGCGCGCACCAACCTGCACGCCGTAGAAGCGATTGCGCGCGTCGAACGAATCGGTGGTGTTCCAGACGTCGGCCGGGTTGGGCGGGTTGTACGGGCTGCTCGTGTTGATGGTGTACGACTCGCGCAGCTGGAGGTAGCGGAAGCCTGCGAGGAGGTCGGTGCGCCAGCCGTCGCCCGGCGGCATGGTCCACGTCGCGTTGACTTCGCCGCCGCCCAGGTTGTTGGAGAGCGTGGCCTGCGCGCTGCCGCGGTACTGCGGCCAGTAGCTGATCTCGGTGACGTTCTCGCGGTTGTCGAGCACGTCGAAGTACGGCAGGTAGAGGTCGATCGACCCCGGCAGGCCGGTGGAGCTCACGCTGCTCGACGTGGAGCGCGAGGGAATGTAGAAGCCCGTGAGCTCGATGCCCATGCGGCTGTCGACACGGTAGGTGCCCGTGAGCTTGAAGCCTGCGTTCGGGTTGGTGTCGACCGAGCCGCCGCCCAGCAACACGTTGACGCCGGGCGCGTCGATGTAGTTGTCCGTGATGATCGGCACCGGCGTGGGGCTGGCCTTGAACCACGAGAACAGGACCTCCGCGCTCACCGACCACTTGCCGTTGGCCGCCATCGGCGCGTTCTGTGCGAGCGCCGAGCCGGCCGCCGTCGATGCGATCAGTGTGACCAGTGCAACGCGCCGCATGGAGTCGCGTCTCCCCTGTTGTTCTGAAAGTCTCCCATTGTATTGAATGTGGCCGCGCTTGCGGGTGTCGCGCCGTTGTTCGGTTCGTCCATGTAGCGCACAGACGGCGGGGCCTGGCGAGCGAAGGTCAGCGCGCGACGGGGGAGTAGCGGCCGCGATCTTCGCTTACGGTGCCGTCCGCGACGAGCTTCAGGAGGTGCGCGAGGAGCGAGCGCGCGGCCGCGCGATGGCGGTCCGCGGGCACGTCGGCGTAGACGGTGGGCACGAGGTCCTCGACCGTCGCCGGCGCGCGCTGCGCGAGCGCATCGACCACGCGCGCCTCGCGCTGCATGCGATGCGCGATGAGGCGCCGGATCTCGTCGCGCGGACGTCCGATGAGGTAGCCGTGGCCGGGCGCGATGATCGCGATGTCGCGGGCGAGCAGCTTGTCGAGCGAGTGGACGTACGCGCGCATGTCGCCGTCGGGCGGATTGATGATCACCGTCGAGCCCTGCATGACGTGATCACCGCTCCACAACATGCCGGTCTCGCGCAGCCGGTAGCAGAAGTGATTGGAGGCGTGTCCCGGCGTGTGCACGGCCTCCAGCACGAGATTGCCGATCGCATAGGTGGCGCCGTCGACGGGAGTCACGTCGGGCGCGAACGTCGCGTCCTGGCGCTCCGGGAATGCGGGCTGCGCTCCGATCACCTGCGCGCCCGTCAGCGCCTTGAGCTTCACCGCGGCCGGCGAATGGTCGCCGTGCGTGTGCGTGCAGAAGATCCAGCGGATGCGGCCGCCCCCTTCGCGGACGATCGCCTCGACGTGCGTATCGATGTCCGGACCGGGATCGATCACCGCGAGCTCGTCGCCGCCCACGAGATACGTGTTGGTACCCGGGCCGGTCATCACACCGGGATTGGGCGCGACGATGCGCACGACATGCGCGTCGAGCCGCTTGGCAACGCCCGGCGCGAGGTCGTACGTCGTCGTGGTGGTCTCCTCGGGATCGCTCCAGCGCACCTCCTCGTACGCCGCGTCGCCGCGACGGAAGATGACCGGCCCGCGCGAGCCCTGCGCGATCACGGGTTGCGTCGACTCGATGCGCGGCTGGCTCGACACGTGCGCCAGCGCGTCGTCGACGCGCTGCCAGCGCGCGATGTCGCGCAGCACGTGAGCCGTGGCGAAGGCGATCTCCATCGCCCCCGACTTGCCGCGCGCGAGCGCTTCGCCCGGGGCCACCCACTCGGCGTGGACGGTTTCCACACGGTCGGCGGACTCCTCGTGGCCGTGCGGCGCTCGGGCCCAGAAGAAGCGCGTGTCGAAGCGACGCGGTCGGCCGGCGGGCGTGATCCAGTGGTCCGCGTACGCGAGGTCGCCGGCATGCACGAAGAGATCTTCGGTGCGCAGGAATTCGGCAAACGAAAGCGTGCCCGCATGCAGCGCCTTGCGATGGGGCTGCAGCGCGCGCATCCGGTCGGCCTCGATGAGGCTGCCCGCCGCGTCGCGCGCGACGAGGACGCCCGATTCCTCGAAGCACTCGCGTACGGCCGCGACCCAGTGGCGCAGCGCATCGTCGCTTTCGAGCGCAAGGCGCACCCGGGCCTCGTCGCGCGTCAGGCCACGCACCCGCGACAGCACCTCGTCGTGCGCGTCGCTCGCGTCGACCGCGCCGCCCGGGAACACGTACGCGCCTCCCAGGAACGCGGCACTGGCGACGCGACGGAGCAGGAGGACCTCGAGCCCCGAGCTGCCGTCGCGCATCAGTACGATGGTGCACGCGAGGCGGATGGGGACGCGCTTGGCGGGGGCGGCTGTCTCGGGCATGGGCGACATTGTGCTTGCCAGGGCCGATGACCGGCCCGGAATACTTAAGCGTACTTCGCCAGCTCCATCTTCGCGATCTGGTTACGGTGCACCTCGTCGGGCCCGTCGGCGAGCCTCAGGATGCGCGCGGTGGCGTAGGCGGACGCGACGCCCACGTCGTTGTTGGTGCCGCCGCCGCCGAAGGCCTGGATGACCCAATCGATCACCTTGCACGCCATGTTGGGTGCGGCCACCTTGATCATTGCGATTTCCGCGCGGGCTGCCTTGTTGCCGACCGTGTCCATCATGTGCGCGGCCTTGAGCGTGAGGAGGCGGCACTGGTCGATCGCGATGCGCGATTCCGCGATGCGCTCGCGAGTGACGCCCTGGTCGGCGATGGGGCGTCCGAAGGCCACGCGTGTCTTGGTGCGGCGGCACATGAGCTCCAGCATCCGCTCGGAGAGACCGATGAGGCGCATGCAGTGGTGAATGCGTCCCGGACCGAGCCGGCCCTGCGCGATCTCGAAGCCGCGGCCCTCGCCCAGCAGGATGTTTGAGACGGGTACACGCACGTTCTCGAACAGCACTTCGGACGCGCGATCGGGCACGCCGTAGAACCCGAAGACGCCGATGGGGCGCAGCACGCGCACGCCCGGCGTGTCCATGGGCACGAGGATCATCGACTGCTGCCGGTGGCGGTCCGGGTTGGCGGCATCGGTCTTGCCCATGAAGATCGCGATCTTGCATCGCGGATTGGTGGCGCCGGTCGTGTACCACTTGCGGCCGTTAAGCACGTAGTGGTCGCCGTCGCGGACGATGGTGGACTCGATGTTGGTCGCGTCGCTCGATGCCACGCCGGGCTCGGTCATCGCGAAGCACGAGCGGATCTCGCCGGCCATGAGCGGCACGAGCCAGCGCGCCTTCTGTTCGGGCGTGGCATAGAGCATGAGCGTCTCCATGTTGCCCGTGTCCGGTGCGCTGCAATTGAAGAGCTCGGGTGCCAGGAGCGAGCGGCCCATGATCTCGCACAGCGGCGCGTACTCGAGGTTGGTGAGGCCGCCCTCGTGATGCCTGGCCGGTGCGAAGAGGTTCCACAGTCCCGCGGCGCGTGCGAGGGGCTTCAACTCCTCGACCAACGGATACGCCTGCCACGCCCCGAGCCGCTCGGCTTCCTCGAAGTAGCGCTGCTCGTTGGGATACACGTGCGCGTCCATGAAGGCGCGCAAGCGCGCGGCGAGGTCGCGCACGCGCGGCGACGATTCGAAGAGCAGGGAGGCGTTGGTTGTCATGATGTCCTGCGGGTATGGGAATCGGAGACCGGCGATCCATCGGTGCTCGCGGGGCGGTCCGCCTTGCAGCGGATCGCGCGGCCCCGGCGGAATTCACTGCGCATTTCATGCATCACGCGATCCTCGCGTATGCACGGCGTTCACGGAACATCGTCGAGGTCTCCTTCCGGACCATGCGGGCGCGGTGCGAGCGCATGCGGCGGATGCACGGGTACGCCTGCGGCCGGCACCACGCGTGAAAGAAAGCCCGTCACGGCCTGCCCGAACACGTCGTTGCGGTCGCCCGCGATCATGTGTCCCGCGCTAGTCACGTTGACGTACTCGGCGTGCGAACACAGCGCGAGGAACGCGCGCACGCCTTCCTCGGTGAGCACGTCTGACATGCCACCGCGCACGAGCAGCACCGGGAGGCGAAGCCGCGTCGCGCAGGCTTCGAGGCGCTGCTCGCGCCGCGCCGCGTCGATCGAGCGGTCGAGGAAGCGCGGATCCCAATGCCACCGATACTTGCCGTTCTCGCCGATGCGCAGGTTCTTGGCGAGTCCATCGAGGTTGCGCGGGCGCTTGCGCTGCGGCTGGTAGCTCGCGATGGCATCGGCCACCTCGTCGAGGGTGTCGAAGCCTTCCGGCTTCTGCCGCATGAACGAGCGGATGCGGACCACGCCTTCCGGCTCGACGCGCGGCGCGATGTCGACGATCACGAGGGCGGTGGCGTCGACGTGATCCTCGCCGGCCGCGACGAGGCTCGTCACGCCGCCCATCGATGCGCCCACGAGCGTCGGCCGCGCATCGCCGAGCGCGCGTATCACGCAAACGAGGTCCTCGACCATCGCCTCCTGCGTGTAGCGTCCGTCGGTGGCCCAGTCGGAGTCGCCGTGCCCGCGCGCATCGAGCGCCACGGCACGATAGCCCGCCTTGCCGAGCGTCGCGCCCACGTCCTTCCACGCGTGACGCGTCTGGCCGCCGCCGTGCAGGAGGATCACGAGCGGACCGTGTTCCGGTCCCCACGCATCGCCCGCGATGCGCAAGCCATTGGCCCCGGGCCAGTAGTGCATCGGCTCCGGCGTGCCGGGAAGACGCTTGTACGCGCTCACTGGACGAGAAACCCGCCGTCGACCGGCAGGCAAGCGCCGGTCGTGTAACTCGCCGCCGGGGATACGAGGTAGAGCACCGCGCCCGCGATCTCCGGCGGCTGCGCCACGCGCTTCATCGGCACGTGCGCGAGATACTGGCCGAGTATCGCCTCGTCCTCGACCAGCGCCGTGGTCATGCGCGTCTCGGTGATGCCGGGAAGGACGGCGTTCACCCGCACGCCGAGGCTTGCGCACTCGGCGGCGAAGACCTTGGTCATGCCGATCACCGCTGCCTTGGTGATCGAGTAAATGCCCTGGTTGGGACCGGGGATCACCCCGCTGATCGAGCCGATGTTGACGATCGATCCGCCGCCGTTGCGTCCCATGAGCTTCGCTCCCGCGCAGCTTGCGAAGAAGAAGCCGCGGATGTTGACGTCGACCGTCTTCTGGAACGCCGCGAGCTCGGTGTCGAGCACCGGCCCGAAGTAGGGGTTGGTCGCGGCATTGTTGACGAGGATGTCGAGGCGCCCGTGGGTGGATGCGAGGTGCGCGATCGCGCCCTCGATCTGCGCCGGTTCGCCGATGTGGCACGCGATGGCTTCCGCACGACCGCCCGCGGCCTCGATCTCGCCCACGACGCGCGCGCATGCATCCGCCTTGCGGCTGCTGACGATGACGTGCGCGCCGTTCGACGCGAGGAGCTTGGCGATCGCCTCGCCAATGCCGCGGCTCGCACCGGTGACGAGGGCGACCTTGCCGCCGAGGTCCAAGGGAGGCGTCACGCTCACTC
The DNA here is from genome assembly GCA_964543615.1 of uncultured Alcaligenaceae bacterium. Classification (GTDB taxonomy): domain Bacteria; phylum Pseudomonadota; class Gammaproteobacteria; order Burkholderiales; family Casimicrobiaceae; genus VBCG01. Next base: position 7,045 of record CAZIZD010000006.1, read on the forward strand.
CGGCTGGATGCCCGCGACCTTCACCTTCTCGCCCCACACCGCGAGCTGCTTGCTCACCATCGCCTTGAACGTCGCCGGGTCGGACGGCGTGGGCTCGATGTAGCTCGCGAGCATCTTCTCGCGCACGTCGGGACGCGTGAGGATCTTCTGCATCGCGGCGGACAGCTTGTCGACGATTTCTTTTGGCAGGTTGGCGGGCCCGAAGAGCCCGGTCCACGCGGCGAGGTCGAAGTCCTTGATGGACAGTGTTTCCTCGATCGTCGGCAGGTCGGGGGCCAGTGCCGTGCGCTTGCTGCTCGTGACGCCCAGGAGGCGCAGCTTGCCGGCCTTGACTTGCGGCTGGCTCGACGCGAGGTCGATCACCATGAACTGCGTGCGTCCGCCGATGAGATCGGTGAGCGCATCCGGCGAGCTCTTGTACGGCACGCCCGTGGCCTCGAGCTTCTCGATGCGGTTGATGGCCTCCGCCGGAATCTGCACCGTCGGCGTGCCGTAACCGTAGAAGGTCTTGCCCTTGTTCTCGCGCGCCCACGCGACGAACTCCTGCGGCGTCTTCACGGGAATCTTCGCGTCGACCGCGAGCGCGAAGGGAAAGAAGCCGACGCCGCCGATCGGCGTGAAATCCGCGATCGGATCGTATTGCAGCTTCTTGAAGATGTGCGGGTTGACCGAGTGCGTCGTGTTCGATGTGAGGAGCAGCGTGTAGCCGTCGGGCGGCGCGGTCTTCACGGCCTGCGCCGCGATCTGCGCCGCGGCACCCGGCTTGTTCTCGACGATGAACGGCTGGTTGAACGCCTTCGACAGTTCATCGGCCAGCATGCGCGCCACGATGTCCGTGCCGCTGCCGGGTCCGAATCCGATCACGATCTTAACCGGCCGCGACGGGTACGCGTCCTGGGCCCCCGCGTGGCCCGCGGCCAGCGCGAGCGCGGCCGTCATTGCAAGCAATATCCTCTTCATTGCACTTCCTCCTTGGGAATCGTCACTTCGCGGCCTCGCGCACGGCGCCGCCGGCGACGAGCGCGTCGATGCGTTGCTCGGAAAGGCCCGCCTCGCGCAGGACCTCGCGCGTGTGCTGGCCGAAGACCGGGGCAGGCAGGCCCCATGGAATCGGCTCGCCATCGACGAGCCACGGCAGGCGCACGAGCGGAATGCCGTCCGACTCGGCAAACGTGCGGCGCTCGCGCGCGATGTCGCTCGTCACGGCTTCTTCCAGTCCGTACACGCGCGTCGCGGGGACGCCGGCGGCGGACAGGCGCGCGACCCACGCATCCACCGAGTCACGCGCGAAGCGCGCGTTGAGCTCGTGCTCGAGCGCGACGCGGTTCGCGCTGCGCAGCGTGCCGGTCGCGAAGCGGGGGTCGGCCGCGAGCTCGGGCGCCTGGAGCGTGTCGACCACTCGCTGCCACAGCTTCTGGTTGCCGGCCGCGACGAGGACCTGGCCGTCGCGCGCGGCGTAGCACTGGTACGGTGCCGCGATGGGGTTGCCGGACCCGGCCTTGGGCGGGCGTTCGCCGGTCATGAGCGCAGTAGTGGCCTGGTAGCCCACGACGCTGAACGCGGTGTCGACCAGCGCGGTCTCGAGCGAGCGCACGGGTTGCCCGCGCTGCTTCGCGAGGACGGCGGCCAGCACGCCCATCGCGATCCACTGACCGGTGCCGAAGTCGATGAGCGAGGGCGCGCAGCGCGTGGGCGGCGACCCCTCGTGGCCGGTCATCTCCATGATGCCGGTGAACGCCTGCGCCATGGGGTCGTAGCCCGGCATGCCGCGGCCCGTGGGACCGGTGCCGAAAGCGTTCATGTCGTAATAGATGATGCCGGGATTGCGCGCGCGCACTGCGTCCGCGCCGATGCCGATCCGGTTTGCGACACCCGGCCGCATCGTCTGCAGCACGACGTCGGCCCTGCCCATGAGCATGAGCGCGGCATCTACGCCCTCCGGCCTCTTGAGATCGATCACGACGCCGCGCTTGCCCACCTGCATGTTGCGATAGACCACGCTGCGGTCGCCGATGTGCGGCGGCCATCCGCGCGAGTCGTCGCCGTCGGGCGATTCGATCTTGATCACGTCCGCGCCGAGCTGCGCGAGGATCATGGTCGCCATCGGTCCCGCGATGCTGGTGGAGACCTCGACGATGCGGACGCCGTCCAGCGGCCTAAAGGCGCTCACGATGCCGCCGCCTTCGCCGCGCGTGCGAGAGCTCGCTTCACGCGATTACCTTCTCGCTGCGCAGCCGCGCGATCTCCTCGGCACTCACACCCGCTCGCGCGAGGATTGCGTCGGTGTCCTGTGCGAGGCGCGGCGCCGCGGGGTGCGACGTCGCCATCGCGCCGCCGAAGTCGACGGGTGTTGCGATGCTGCGAAGGCTCGCCCCGCCTTCCGTGGCGGCCGCGACGTCCACGAATCCGCCGCACGCCTGTGCCTGCGGATCGTTGACGAGATCCTCGAACGAATTCACGGGCGCCCACCACACGCCGTGCGCGGCGAAGACCGCGGCCCACTCGTCGCGGGTCTTGCGCGCGAACGCGGCGTCGAACTCGGCGACCAGCGCAGCGCCGTTGCGGCGGCGCTCGCGCGGCGTGCGGAAGCGCTCGTCGTCGACGAGGGCGTCGAGCCCCAGCGCCGTGGCGATGGGTTTCCAGTGCCGCTCGGCTTCGGCGCCGATGAGCCACAGCCAGCGGCCGTCGCTTGCGCAATAGGAGTTCATGAGCGGGTTCTGCGGCTCGGTGCGCGAGGGCGGCGATGCCACGCGGCCCATGCCCACATACGCCGAGAGCTCCATGCTTCCGCAGTACATCCCGGCGCGAAGGAGCGACGTCGTGACGAGTTGTCCGCGCCCGGTGCGTCCGCGCTCGATGATTGCGGCGAGCAGGCCCGCGACCAGCGTCACCGCGGTCACCACGTCGCCCATGCCGCCCGGCAGCGTCGGCGGCACGCCGCCGGGCGGCGTCGCGCGATAGGTCAATCCGCTGCGCGCCGAGAACGCCGCCATGTCGAAGCCGGGCGCGTCCTTGTCGGGTCCTTCGATGCCATAGCCGGTCAGCAGCCCGTAGACGAGCTTCGGGTTCGACGCGAGCAGCGCGCCGTGGTCGACACCGGCACGGCGCAGGAACTGCGGCCGCATGTTGGTCAGGAAGACGTCGGCGGTGGCGGCGAGCTTGTGCGCGAGAGCGCGGCCATCGGCATGATTGACGTCGACGCTGATGCTGCGCTTGCCGCGGTTGTGCAGGTCGAATGGCGGACAGCGCGACTCCTTCGATCCGTACAGCGAGCTGTAGAGCGAGCGCATCGGATCGCCGGTGGGCATCTCGAGCTTGACGACCTCGGCGCCCCAGTCGGCCAGGATGCCCCCGGCCGAGGGACCGGCAAGCCACATGCCCATTTCGATGACGCGAATGCCTGAGAGAGGACTCATCGCCGCGTGGTCCTTCCGGTGAAGACCGGTGCACGTTTCTCCATGAAGGCGCGCGGGCCCTCCCTGGCGTCGTCGGTGGCGGCGTTTTCCTTGGTGCACTGCGACTCGATGGCGAATGCCTCGTCGAGCGGTCGTCCGCTGCCGCGCACGATGGCCTCCTTCGACTTCTCGAGCGCGACGGGCGCACCGAGGCTCATCTTGCGCGCGAACTCGAGCGCGGTCGCGAGCACGTCGCCGGGCGGCACCACGCGATTGACGAGCCCGATGGAAAGCGCGTGCTGCGCGGTGATGGGCTCGCCGACCAGGGCCAGCTCCATCGCGTGCGCCCACGGCACCTGGCGCGCGAGGCGGGCGAGCGAGCCGCCCCCGGCGATGAGCCCGCGGCGCACCTCCGTGAGCGCGATGGTGGCGTCGCTCGACATCACGCGGATGTCGGTGGCGAGCAGGAACTCCGCGCCGCCGCCGTGCGCGTGGCCATTGATGGCGGCCACGATGGGCTTGTAGAACGTCGCGTCGCGCAGGATCGCGGCGCCGAGCTGCTTGCGATCCGCGGCGAAACGGCGCTCCCATTCGTCCGCAGGCTCGCGCGTGCGCATCATGAGGGGAATGACGCTTCCGAGGTCGCCACCCGACGAGAACGCCTTGTCGCCGGCACCCGTCACGAGCACGACGCGGATCGAAGGATCGCGTTCGATGTCCTTCCACGCATCGCACAGCCGCACCAGCATCTCGGGCGAGAATGCGTTGCGCTTGTCGGGGCGGTTCAGTGTGACGAACGCGATGCCGTCGCGCTTGTCGACCAGGAGATGCGGCGCTTCGCTCATGTCTCGGCTCCCGTGCGCAGCCACGTCTCGATGCGCGCGCGCACTGCGTTGTAATCGGCCTTCCCGGTGGGCATGCGCTCGACCGAGTCGGCAACCAGCACGTGCCGCGGCACCTTGTAGCCGGCGAGCTTCGCGCGCACGTGCGACCGGATCGACTCCGCATCGACCTCGCGGCCGGCCACCAGCGCGGCCACCACCTGCCCGAGCCGTGCATCGGGCACGCCGACGACCACGGCGTCCGCCACGCCGGGAGCGGTCTTGATGGCTTCCTCGACTTCCTCCGGAAACACCTTCTCGCCTCCCGTGTTGATGCTCACCGAACCGCGGCCGAGCAGGGTGATCGTGCCGTCCTGCTCGACGACCGCATGGTCGCCCGGGACCGCGCAGCGCACGCCGTCGATCACCGGAAACGTGGCCGCCGTGCGCGCGGGATCCTTGTAGTAGCCGAGCGGCACGAAGCCGCGCACCGCCACGCGGCCTACGATGCCGCTGCCCGGCACGACCGGCTTGCCGTCGTCGTCGATGACGAACGCATTCCTGCCGAGCTCGAAGCGCGCGCCCCGCGCCTTGCCGCGGCCCGACGTGATCGCGCGCCCCATGCCGCTCGCCTCGCTGCTGTTGAGGAAGTCGATCATCACGAGCTGCGGCGCGTGCGCGAGGAGGCGCGCCTTCGTCTCCGCGCTCCACATCATTCCCGAGGAGGAGACGACCCGCAGGCTCGCAAGGTCGTAGCGGCCCGGGGAAGCGTCGAGCGCGTCGGCCATCGGCCGCGCGAACGCGTCGCCGACGATGCAAAGATCGGTCACGCGATGCGCGACGATGGCCTCGAGCAATCGCTGAGCGTCGAACCTCTGTTCGGGCAGGGTCACCACCGCCCCGCCGCGATTGAGAATGGTCGCCGCGAACACGAAGCCCGTGCCATGCATGAGCGGCGCAGCAGGCAGGCCCACCGGGCGATTCGGGGCGGCCGCGATGCGCTCGCGCACGTGCGCGAGATCGGCCTCCTGCGGGTCGCCGGTCACGTTGGAGGCGAGGTAGAGATCGTGCTGGCGCCAGACGACGCCTTTAGGCCGTCCCGTGGTGCCACCGGTGTAGATGAAGATCGGGTCGTCGCCTCCACGTTCTTGCGCGTCGCCCGCAGTCTCCTGCGATGAGGCTTCCTCGTACGGCGATGCCCACGGAGGGCACGGCGAGCCGCCGCGCGCGACGCGCAGCCAGAGACGAACCTTGGGGCAGTCCCGGCGCACGGCGTCGGCCATGTCGGTGAACGCCTCGTCAAACACGACCGCCGCGGCATCGGCGTTGTCCCAGAGGTAGACGAGCTCGTCGTGGCGGTAGCGGTAGTTGGTGTTGACCGGCACGAGCGAGGCTTTCATCGCCGCGTACGCGGTCTCGAGGTACTCGGGGGTGTTGTACAGGTACAGCGCGACCTTGTCGTGGCGCGCGAGTCCTGCGGTGCGAAGGCGCCGGGCCACGCCGCGCGCGCGGTGGTCGAACGCGCGCCAGTCGATGCGCGCATCGCCGTGGGCCTGCGCGGTTGCGCCCGGCTGCACGCTGGCCACCGTGTCCCAGACATCCGCGAAGTTCCACTCGTGCGCCATGTCTAACGTGCCCTGCGCCGCCAGTGCTTGAACACGCGCGGCATCAACCGATCGCCCGTATGCACGACGTGGGCGCGCATGAGGCGCTCGGCCCTGACTTCGTCGCCTTCCAGGATTGCGTCGACGATGCCGCGATACTCCTCGATCATGGCCCGCAGGTCGTCCGGCGTGAGGTGCTCGTAGAACTGCGCGCGAAAGATCTGGGCGCGCGCGAGGGGCAGGGCGCGCCCGAGCTCGCGGTTGGCCGCGATACGCAGCATGGTGTTGTAGAAATCGAGGCGCTCGTCGAGGACCTTGGGCAGCGTGCGCGCGTCGTGCTTGCGCGCGAGCGCCTGAGCCACCTTGCCTAGCCGGGCACGGCTGTCGCCGAACTCGATGCCGCGCGCGGCGGCGCGAGCGGCGAGCCCCAGCAGGAACTCGGTCACGTCGAGAAGGTCGCGGCAGTCGGCCTCGGTGAGCGTGCAGATGACGGCGCCGCGGTGGCGGGTGAGCTCGATCGCGCCGCTGGCGGCGAGGATGCGGAAGGCTTCGCGCACCGTGCTGCGGCCCACTCCGTACGCGCTCGTGAGCTCCGCCTCGGTGAGGCGCTCGCCCGGCATGTAGCGCCGCTCGAGGATGCCACGCACGATCGCCGAGGCAATGCGGTCCGGCGTGCCGCGGTCGTCGCCGGACACGGGGCGTGCTGCTATCGCGTCTTCCTCCGGTGCCGGCGCTTCCCGAGTTCGCACGGGGCGCTCCCGATGTATGTCAATACGGAAGAATTGTCCGACAATATGGAAGAAGTGTCAAGCGGCGCGCCGCGTCCGCCAGGAGCCGTCTGCGCAGGTCCTGGCAAGTCGAGGGGGGCGACGGTGTTACGGGTCTTTCTAAGGCGCGATGCCGTGCTTGCGCACACTCTCCGCGAGGGCCAGGGCTTCGACGGTCGTCGCGCCCTGCGCGAGGCGCTCGCGCACCGCGACCTCCTTCGCGTCGCGCGCGCTCGCCGCCTCGAGGGCCGCGTCGACTTCACCCTGGGGCACGACGACGAGGCCGTCGCGGTCGCCGACGACGATGTCGCCAGGGTTGACGACGCAGCCGCCCACGACCACCGGCACCTGCACCCGGCCGGGCTTGGACTTGGTGGGTCCCGTGATGCAGAGCCCTCGCGCGAACACGGGAAATCCCATCTCGACGACGAGCGCGGCATCGCGCACCGCGCCGTCGATCACGAACGCGGCAAGGCCGCGCGACTTCGCCGAGAACGCCATCACGTCGCCGATCGCGGCCGCCCGCATATACCCCTTGTAATCGACGACGATCACGTCTCCCGGGGAGGCCTCTGCCAGCGCATAGTGGATCGCGAGGTTGTCGCCCGGCGTAGCTTCCACGGTGTAAGCGGGTCCCGCCACGCGGGTGCCGGGGTCGAGCGGCGCGATGGCCGCGTCGACGTAGCCGCGCTGGCCGATGCCTTCGTGCACGGTGGCCGCGCCGATCCGTGCGAGTGCCGCGACCTTGGCGGCGAGTCGTGCGTCCATCGTGTGTTGTCCTCCTTGTGCGGTGCCGCTTGACGAATGGGTGGGCACGCACCCCATAATGTTTAATACTCTACAGTATCAGGCAGGGGTATCAATCCAAGGCGCCGCCAGTGCGCCGGCCACCTTCGCGCGCGACGGAGGCCACCGCAAGGAGGAGGCGCGCCGCGCCGGTCGTCGTGATCATCGATTCGCACCTGCATTTCTACGAGTCGCCGCGCCCGGGCACGCAGTTCTCGCACGCCCGCGACCACCTCACCTTCGACGACGTGCGCGAGGCCTCGCGCGCGATCGGCGTCGATCGCGTCGTGCAGGTGACGCCGGCCGCGGTGGGCTACGACAACGCCTACTCGTTCGCCATCGCGGAGCGCGAGCCTGCCACCGTGTTCGGGGTGATCGTGCGCCTCGATCCGGCCGACCCCGCGATAAAGCACCAGCTGCGCGACGCGATGTCGCGAAGGGCTACGCTCGCGTATCGCATCACGCTGATCGAGAAGCACCAGGAGGCGTGGCTCGAGGAGCGCGCGCTCGACGCCCTGTTCGAGTTCGCGCAGGACGAAGGCGTGCCGATCGAGCTCTTCGCGCCATTTCGCGTGAAGGCCATGCACGAGACGGTGCGCCGGTATCCCGGCGTGCGCTGGCTCATCGACCACATGGGCCTGCGCTACTACGAGGGCAAGGACAACCGCGAGGCGTTTCGCCAGTGGGACGACCTCGTCGCGCTCGCGCGCGAGCCCAACGCGTGGATCAAGTGCTCGTATTTCCCGGAGGCCGCGAAGGACATCGAGGCGTATCCGTATCCGAAGGCGCAGGCGTACCTGCGCCGCCTGCGCGACGGCGCGGGCGCGGATCGCCTGGTCTGGGGCTCCAACTTTCCCAACGTGCGCCGCGCGTGCACGTACCAGCAGGCGCTCGATTTCGTGCGCCGCGACTGCGATTTCCTGACCGGGCAGGAGCGTGCGGGCCTGCTCGGGGACAACTTCCAGCGCTATGTCGCCCGGGCGGGCGGCGTGGTGGAGCCGTGATGGAGAGACGACGATGGCAACGATGATGCAAACCGGATTGAGGATCGCACCGATGTCGCCGCTCGGCGCGCAGGTGAGCGGCATCGACCTGCGTAACGAGCTCGACGACGAGACGCAAGCTGCGCTGCGCGCGGCGTGGGACGAGCATGCGCTGCTCCTGTTCCGCGACCAGGACCTTCGCGTCGACGACTTGAAGCGCGTGGCGTCGGTCTTCGGCAGGATCTCCGACCAGGGCGAGGCTCCCGGCGGGATGAACCTCGTGTCGAACGTGTACAAGCCCGGCCTCAACGAGAAGGGCGAGCACACGCTGAAGGGCGGCGACGGCGAGCTCCTCATGCACTTCGACCACTGCTTCCAGGAGCATCCGCTGCGGGGCATCCTGCTCTACGGCGTCGAGATTCCGCCCGAGGGCGGCGACACCATGTTCGCCAACATGCGCATCGCCACCAGCCGGCTGCCTTCGGACGTCCGTGCGCGCATCGACGGCAAGCTCATCCGCCACAAGTCCTACCTGCGCACCGGCGAGCCCGAGTGGAATCACCCGATCATGTACGAGCACCCGCGCACCAGGGAGCGCGTCCTCTTCTTCAGCAAGCTGCAGGCGCGCGAGATCCTGGGCATCCCGCAGGACGAGTGCAAGACGCTGTTCGAGAAGTTCACGTCGATCATCGAGAGCGACGACATCATCCTGCGCCACAAGTGGCGCGTGCGCGACCTCGTCGTCTTCGACAACATCGCGCTGCAGCACGCGCGCGAGACGTTCGATCCCAAGTATCGGCGCCACCTTCAGCGCGTCCAGATCGGCTAGAGAGAGGAATCCATGGCGACATCGAAGACAAGGCGCAAGGTGCTCACCGCGGGGGCGGCCGCCGCGGGCCTCGCGGCGATCGGGCTGCCGATGGGGGCGTCGGCCCAGGCGTTTCCCACGCGCGAAATCAAGCTCTACGTTCCACTGACGCCGGGAAGCTCCGTCGACACGCTGACGCGCGCGTTCAGCAACGAGTTCGGCAAGGCGCTCGGCCAGTCGATCCTGGTCGAGAACCGGCCCGGCGCCGAGGGCCAGATCGCGTCGCAGCTCACTGCCAAGGCGGCGCCGGACGGCTACACGCTGATGGTCGCCTACCCCGGTCACGCGCTCAACGTGAGCCTCTATCCCAACCTGCCCTACGACACGCTGAAGGACTTCACGCCGATCGGCCTCATTGCGCAGAACGTCAACGTGCTCGTCGTGCTGCCGACCTCGACGATCAAGAGCGTCCCCGATCTCATTGCGCAGGCCAAGGCCAATCCGGGCAAGCTCAACTACGGCAACGCGGGCGGCACGTCGGGCGGGTCGGGCGACATCTTCAAGCTCATGACCGGCCTCGACATGGCGGTGATCACGTACAAGGGCGCGGCCGAGGCGCAGAACGATCTCCTGGGCGGACGCATCGACTTCATGTTCACGGCGCTGTCCACTGCCAAGCCGCTCGTGCAGTCGGGCAAGCTGCGCGCGCTCGCGGTGACGGGCTCCGCGCGGCACCCCGACGTGCCCGACCTGCCGCCGGTCGCCGAGTTCGTGCCGGGCTTCGAGACTACGGGGTGGTATGGGCTCGCGGGCCCGGCGAACATGCCGGCACCGATCGTCGACAGGCTCAACAAGGCACTGTTCGTGGCGCTCGCCAATCCGGAGGTGCGCGCGCGGCTCGCGGCCCTCGGCTTCGATCCCGCGGCGCCCAACACGCCCGCGCAGTTCGACGCCTTCATCCGGGCCGAGATCAAGAAGTGGGGCCAGGTGCTCAAGCCCCGCGGCTGACGGAATCCACGACATGACACAAGCAAGCAAGGCGGCGATGCCGCTCGCCGGCATCCGCGTCCTCGACTGCGCGACGATCATCGCGGCGCCGTTCACCGCGATGCTGCTCGCCGACTACGGCGCCGACGTCATCAAGGTCGAGCATCCTCGCGGCGATGGCCTGCGCCTTTCCGGCGCGCAAAAGGAAGGCGTCGGCCTCAACTACGCCTACTACGGGCGCAACAAACGCAACGTCGTGATCGACTTCGGCACGAGCGAGGGCCAGGCGCTCCTGCGCGACCTCGTGCAGAAGAGCGACGTCCTGATCGAGAACTTCCGTCCGGGCGTGATGGAGAAGTGGGGCCTGGGCTGGGACACGCTGCACGCCCTCAATCCGCGCCTGGTGATGCTGCGGATGACGGGCTTCGGACAGTTCGGCCCGTACTCGAAGCGGCCCGGCTTCGGCACGCTCGCGGAATCGATGAGCGGGTTCGCGCACATCAACGGCTATCCCGACGGCCCGCCCACGCTGCCGCCCTTCGGCCTTGCCGACGGCATCGCCGGTGTGTCGTCGGCGTATGCGGTGATGCTCGCGCTCTATCATCGCGACTTGCACGGCGGGTCGGGACAGATGATCGACACCGCCATCATCGAGCCGATCCTGCATCTGATGGGCGCGCAGGCGACGATCTTCGACCAGCTCGGCAAGATCCAGGGCCGCACCGGCAACACCACGACCAACAACGCGCCGCGCAACGTCTACAAGACGAAGGAGGGCCGCTGGGTCGCGATCTCGACGAGCGCGCAGGCGATCGCCGAGCGCGTGGTGACGCTCGTCGGCCATCCCGAGCTCATCGACGAGCCGTGGTTCAAGAGCGGACCGGAACGCGCGAAGCATTGCGAACTGCTCGACCGCATCGTCGGCGGCTGGATCGGCGAGCGCTCGCTCGACGAGGTCATCGGTAAGTTCGAGGAGGCGGGCGCCGCGGTCGCTCCCATCTACGACATCGCGCAGGTGTGCGACGACCCGCAGTACCAGGCGTTGAACTCGATCACGACGGTCGAGGACAAGACGCTCGGACCTATCAGGATGCAGAACCTCATGTTCCGCCTTTCCGAGACGCCCGGGAAGGTGCGCCATCCCGGCCCGCGCCTCGGCGAGAACACGGACGAAGTGCTGCGCGAGGTGCTCGGACTTTCGGATGCGCGCCTGCGGGAGCTTCACGCCTCAGGCGTCATCGAGGCGCAGCCAGGCAAGCCGTCGAGCAAGCGCGCCTCGGCCTGATCCGGCGACGCGAGAGGAGCCGCGATGAGTCTCACGCAGGACCGCGAGCTGCCGGTGTGGCGCTCGCTCATGTTCGTGCCGGTCAACGTGCGCAAGTTCGTCGACAAGGCTCCGGCGATCCCCGCCGACGGCATCGTGCTCGATCTGGAGGACAGCGTCGCGCCCAACGAAAAGGCGGCCGCGCGCGAGCTCATCGCGGGTGCGGCGAGCGTGGCCGGGTCCAGTGGCGCGGACGTGCTCGTGCGCATCAATCGTCCGCTCGATCTCGCGGTGCGCGACATCGAGACCGTCGTGTCTCCCGCGATCTGTGCGCTCATGATTCCCAAGATCGAGAGCGCGGGACACGTGCGGCTCCTGGCCGAGCTCGTGTCGAGCGTGGAAGCCAAGCGCGGCATGCCGCGCGGGCACACGAAGTTCTACGTCGTGGTGGAGTCGGTGCAGGCGTTTCCGCACATGTTCGAGATCGCGGCCTCGCATCCGCGCATCGTCGCCTTCACGTGCGGCACCGAAGACTTCACGGCGTCGACGGGCTCGCAGCCCGATCCCGACGTGCTGCTGTATCCGAAGCAGCAGGGCATCCTCGCGGCGCGCGCAGCCGGCGTCATTCCGCTCGGCATTCTCGCGTCGAGCGCCAACTTCCGCGACATCGAGGGCTATCGCAAGGCCATCGCCACGTCGCGACGGTTCGGCGTCGAGGGCAGCGCCTGCATCCATCCAACGCAGGTCGACGCACTCAACGAGGGTTTCAGTCCGAGCGAGGCGGACATCGCGAAGGCGACGCGTCTGGTCGAGACCTACGAGCAGGCCATCGCGGCCGGACGCGGCTCGATCGGGCTCGACGGCATGATGCTCGACGTGCCGGTCGTCGAGCGCTCGCAGCGCGTGCTCGACATCGCAAGGCGCATCGCCGACCGTACCGCAAGCAGGGCCGCGCGCCGGCCCGCGGGATAGATGGACGCGCGCGTGCAGCAGGGCGTCACGGTCGCGTTCGTGCGCGACATGCTGGCGCTCGACGCGTCGCGCATGCCGCAGGCCACGCTCGACAAGGCGTCGCTGTGCCTCCTCGATTTTCTCTCCTGCGCGCTCGCCGCGCGGCGATACAAGGAGCCCGAGGCGACAGTCGCGATGGCGAGTGCGTGGCCTGCCGCCGCGGGCTCGCCCGTCATCGCAACTCCATTGCGGCTGCCGCCTGCCGAGGCGGCCTATGTCAACGCCGTGATGGGCGCGGCCGCCTCGCGCACCGACATGCATCCGGCGGTGACGGCGCATTGCGCGCCCGTGATCTTCCCCGTGGCGCTCGCGATCGCCGCGCAGCGCACGGTGAGCGGCACCGCGTTCCTGGGCGCGGTGATTGCAGGCTACGAGGCGATGGTGCGGGTCGGCCGCGTGATGGTCGACGACCGTTTCCGGCGCCACTTTCGCGCCACCGCCGTGCTGGGCGCGGTGGGCGGAGCGATCACCGCGGCGCGCCTGCTCGACCTTCCCGTCGCGCAAGCCGTGAACGCGCTCGCGCTGTCCGCCAACACCGCGTCGGGCCTCATGGAGTTCGGCTACTCCGGCGAGATCGACCTCTTTTTCCAGCCCGCGAACGCAGCGCGCAACGCGATCACGTCCGCGATGCTCGCGCGCGAAGGCGTCGCGGCGTCGGCGACCATCCTGGAAGGCCGCGCGGGCCTGCTCGCGGGCTTTGGCGGACTCGGGCGCGCGAGCGAGATCGTCTCCGCATCGCGCGACGGCTATGAGATCGACGGGGTCGACTTCAAGCGCGTCCCGGCCTGCGTGTTCGTGCAGGCCGCGGCGCATGCCGCGGAGGCGATCGTCCTGCGCGAGCGCGTCGACTGGCGCGACGTGGAAGCGATCCGCCTGCTCACGTTCGAGGCAGCCATGCGCTATCCCGGATGCGACGACGCCGGCCCGATCGACACGCTGCTCGGCGCGCGCATGAGCCTGCAATACGCGGTGGCGTCGGTCCTCGCTCGCGGCGAGCTCGCGGAGGAGAACTTCACGGACATCGATCATCCGGGCATTCGAGCGCTCGTTCCGCGAGTGACCATGGAGATCGGCGCAGAGTACGACGCCGCGTATCCCGCGCGGCAAGGGGCCCGTGTGGCGGTTACGCTTGCTTCGGGGCGCACGCTCGAAGGCGAAGTGCGCGAGGTGCCGTCGTTCGGACGCGACGCCATCGTCGCGCGTTACCGGCGCGTGGCGGCGGCGCATCTCGCCGGCGCGCAAGCGGCTGCACTGGAGCGTGCGAGCCTCGAATGCGCGCGGCAGGCGGACATGCGCGCCGTCGTCGACGGCTTGGGTACGGAAGCAGCGGTTCGAGCCGCAGGATAGCGGCCCACCACGAGGAGAGGAGGAGAATGAGGAAGCTCGTCGTTGCATTGTCGGCCGCGCTCGCTGCGTTTGCCGGAAACACCTTCGCCCAGGAGTTTCCGACGCGTGAGATCCACCTCATCGTCGGCGTGCCAGCCGGCAGCGCCGCGGACATCATCGCCCGCGCGTTTACCCCAGTGATGGCTGAGAAGCTGAAGCAGCCGGTGGTGATCGACAACCGGCCGGGCGCCGACACGATCATCGCCACCAACCTCGTGCGCAACGCCAAGCCCGACGGGTACACGCTGCTGCTCGCGCAGCCTGCACACGCGATCAATCCGACGCTCTATCCGGACAAGACGTACGATCCGGTGAAGGACTTCACGCCGATCGCGCTCGCCGCGACGAGCAGCAACCTGTTCGTCGTGCGCGCCGATTCGCCGATCAAGGACCTGCCCGGTTTCATCGCCGCTGCCAAGGCGAAGCCGGGCGAGCTCAACTACGGCGACGCGGGCGGCTCGCCGTATCTCGCCGCCGAGATGCTCAACACGATGGCGGGCATCCGGACGACGCACGTCATGTACAAGGGCGCGGCGGAGTCGTACACCGACGTGCTCGGCGGCCGCCTCGACTACGCGCCCGGCAGCGTGTCGTCGGCGCTCGCGCTCATCAAGAGCGGCAAGCTGCGCGCGCTCGCGGTGACGAGCGCGGCGCGAAACCCGGAGCTGCCGGACGTGCCTACGGTGGCCGAGTTCATGCCCGGTTACGCCGCGGTGGCGTGGTGGGGTGTCGTGGGACCGGCGAACATGCCGCCGGCGATCGTCGCCAAGCTCAACGAGGCCATCGTCGCGGCCATTCGCGATCCCGCGGTGAAGGCGCGTCTCGCGTCGATGAGCATCGATGCCGTGACGGGAACCCCCGAGGAGTTCTCGTCGTTCATCGTGAACGAGGCGAAGAAGTGGGCGCCCATCGTGAAGGCGACAGAAGAGGCCCGCAAGAAGTAGCGCGGGCCGCTACGCGGGCGTTCGGCGCACGGTCGTCGCGTGGATGAAGCGGTCGGGGTGGTAGATCGAGTGGCCCACGAGGATGGGCTGGCCGCTTCCGGTGACGATCTGGAACCCGCGATCGAGCACCGGCGAACGCGGCGCGATCTCGAGGAGCTTCGCGTCCTCGTCGCGCGCGGCCGTGGCGCGGATCGTCACGTGCGCCAGGATGTCCAGCATGCCGAGCTTGTTCTCGAGCACTTCCCAGATGGTCTCGTGGCGGACGTCGTCGTCGTCCAGCCGATCGTCGAGCTCGACAGGAAAGTAGCGGTAGTCGACACCGACAGGATTGCCGTCGGCGCAGCGGCGGCGATGCAGGAATCCCACCATCTGCCCGGGCTTGAGGTCGAGCGCGGCGGCCGTCGGAATGTTGGCCGCGACGCGCTTGCGCGCCAGCACCTCGATCGTGACGTCGCGCCCCTCGATGCGCCATTCGCTCATGCTCGTGGTGAGGTGATCGACCGACCCTGGCAGCGGCTGCGCTGCGACGAACGTGCCCTTGCCCCGATGACGCGTGACGAGGCCGCGCTGCACGAGGTCGTTCAGCGCCTGGCGCACGGTGAGGGGGCTGACGCCGAATTCACGCGCCAGCGAATGATCCGACCACGGGGTGAGCCCAGGTCCCTGTCCGGCGATGCGGTCGCGCAGGATTTGCGAGATCTGCGCCCACCGCGGCAGCGCCGAGCTCTCGTCGAGCTTGGGGAGCGCGCGGGCCTTGGCGAGGGCGCGGGACATGCGGTGATTCTACATATAATCGATGGCGCCGACGCGGCCCTCGTGCCGCCGGCTGCATCGCATCGCCACCATCGACGCCGAACCAGGGAGGTCTCCATGAGGTCCATGTTTGCCGCTTTGATCGCCGCGTGCGCCGCGGCCCCGCTCGCTCTTGCACAGACCGCCGCTCCTTCGCAATCTCCGAGCCCCGCGGCCTTGCAGAAGGAACTCCAGAAGCAGTCCACGACCATGCCGGAGATGACCGCCGAGCAGACGGCCAAGTACAAGGCCGAGTATCAGACGGCGAAGGCGAAGTGGGCGGCGCTCACGCCGCAGGAGCAGCAGAAGGTCGTCGCCGCTGCGAAGCAGAAGAAGCTCGCGGATCTCTCGGTGATGGAGCTCGTCGGGCAGCGCAACGACATGCAGCGCGAGACCGCCGCGCAGAGCGCGCAGCTCAAGGCGCAGGCCGACGCCGCGAAGGCCAAGTGGGACAGCATGACGCCGGCGCAGAAGAAGGCCGTGAAGCAGTCGGCATGGCAAAAGAAGCGCGCCGATCTCGACGCGCTCGAATCGGTTGGCCAGCGCGACGACAACGACATCCTGCCCTACTAGGACAGGCCGTCCCGGGCGAGGCGCGGAGCGCGCCGCCCGCGTCTCGCGCGTCGTCGCCCCGCTCAGGTCGCGAGCGCTTTCCGGCGCCGCTCGACCAGCCGCATGATCATCGGCGTGAAGATGAGCTGCATCGCGAGCTCCATCTTCCCGCCCGGTACCACCAGCGTGTTTGCGCGCGACATGAACGAGTCGTGCAGCATCGACAGCAGGTACGGGAAGTCGATGCCCGCGGGGTTCGCGAAACGGATCACGACCAGGCTCTCGTCCGCGGTGGGGATCGTGCGCGCGATGAAGGGGTTGGACGTGTCGACCACCGGCACACGCTGGAAGTTGATGTGCGTGCGCTGGAACTGCGGAACGATGTAATGCACGTAGTCGTGCATGCGGCGCAGGATCACGTCGGTCACGGCCTCGGTCGAGTAGCCTCGCGTGCTCTTGTCGCGATGGATCTTCTGGATCCACTCGAGGTTGACGACGGGGACCACGCCGATCAGGAGGTCCGGGTATCGGGCGACGTCGACCTTGCCGGACGCAACGCCGCCGTGGAGGCCCTCGTAGAACAGCAGCTCGCTTTGCTCGAGCTGTTCCCACGCCGTGAACGTGCCGGGTTCCTGCTTGAACGGCGCCGCCTCGCTCTCGTCGTGCAGGTACTTGCGGCTGCGGCCCGTGCCCTTCAGGGCGTAGTCGTGGAACAGGGCCTCGAGTTCCTCGAAGAGGTTGCCGTCGTCACCGAAGTGGCTGAAGTGGCGGTTCCCCGCGGCCTCGGCCTCGGCCATCTTGGCCTTCATGGCCTTGCGGTCGTAGCGATGGAACGCGTCGCCCTCGATGATCGCGGCGCGGATGTTCTCGCGCCGGAAGATGTTCGCGAAGGTGCGCGTCACCGAAGTGGTGCCCGCGCCCGAAGAGCCGGTGATCGCGATGATGGGATGCTTGGCGGACATGGCGTTCTCGCAGGGGGCTCAGGCAGGCGTTGCGAACAGCCCGCGCTTGCCGAAGAGTGGCGACTTGTAGGTGTCTTGCGGCTCCTCGAGGTGGTAGGCCTCGATACGCTTCACTTCCTCCGACGAGCCGAAGACGAAGCCCATGCGCTGGTGCAGCGATTCGGGCTGCACGTCCATCACGCGCTGGCGGCCGGTGCTCGCCATGCCGCCGGCGTGCTCGACGAGCATCGCGATCGGGTTGGCCTCGTAGAGCAGGCGCAGCCTTCCGCTTCTACCCGTGTCCTTCTCGTCGCGCGGATACATGAACACGCCCCCGCGCATGAGGATGCGGTGCGCCTCGGCGACCAGCGATGCGATCCAGCGCATGTTGAAGTCGACGCCGCGCGGGCCCGTTTGACCCGCCAGGCACTCGTCGACGTAGCGCTTGACCGCGGGCTCCCAGAAGCGGCTGTTCGACGCGTTGATCGCGAACTCGCGCGTCTTCGCGGGGATCCGCAGGTTGGGATGGCTCAGCACCCATTCGCCGAGGCTAGGATCGAGCGTGAACGCATGGGTCCCGTTGCCGAGGGTCAGCACGAGCATCGTCGAGGGGCCGTAGATCGCATACCCGGCACACACCTGCGTAACACCCGGCTGCAGGAAGTCCTGCGTCGTCGCGTCTTCCCCCGGCCGCACCGCCCGCAGGACCGAGAAGATGCTGCCGACCGCAACGTTCACGTCGATGTTCGACGATCCGTCCAGCGGATCGAACAAGAGCAGGTACTTGCCGCGCGGGTATTGGGGCGGAAGCGTGTAGGGCGCCTCCATCTCCTCGGACACCATGCCCGCGACGTGACCGTCCCACTCCGCGGCCCGCAGAAACATGCCGTTGCTGATGACGTCGAGCCGCTTCTGCTCCTCGCCCTGCACGTTCGCTGTGCCCGCGCTGCCGAGCGCGTCCGCCAGCGCACCGAGCGCCACCTTGCGCGAGATCGCCTTGCAGGCGAGCGATACGTCGGTGATGAGCGCGTTGAGGTCGCCGGTGGCGCCGGGATGGCGCCGCCGCTCCTCGATGAGGTACTGCGTGAGCGTCGGTCGTCCGCCGGTGGGCATGAGGATCTCCTCGGTTTCCTAGAAGTTCGCGATCGGTTCGCAGGCGGCGCGCGCCGCGAGCACGATCCGGAGCAGTTGCGCGGGACTGGTCGCGCGCATCGCGTCGAGACCGGCGGGCAGCGCGTCATGGCCGTAGCCCCACTCGACCAGCACGGCGGGACAGCCGGCGGCACCCGCGCTGCGCAGGTCGAGCGCACTGTCTCCGACCATCAGCAGCCGCTCCGGCGCGACGCCCGCCTGCGCGGCGGCGTCCTGCAGGAGCGCCGGCGCGGGCTTGCGCCTTGCGGGCGTGTCCGCGCCGTGTACGCCGATGAAATGGGATAGAAGTCCAGCGGCGTCGAGCACCGCGCGCGCGAGTGGCGTCGGCTTGTTGGTGACGACAGTGAGCGCGAGCGTTCCGCGCAGGCGGTCGAGCATCGCCGCGACGCCGGGGAAGACGCTTCCTTCGCCGAGCGGCGTTTGCAGCGTGGCGGCGTCGAATCCGCGACGCAGGCGCATCCGCAGGCCGGCGTCTCCCGGGCCGATGCCTTGATGGGCGAGCGCGCGCTCGATGAGTGCGTCGGGACCGTCGCCGATCCACGCGCGGACCGACGCGAAGTCGTGCTGCGCGAGACCCGCATCCGCGAGCGCCGCGTTGAGCGCGACGCGGATGTCCGCGGCGCTGTCGACGAGCGTCCCGTCGAGGTCGAAGGCCACCGCGTCGATGGGCGGGAGCGCGCGCGTCATGCGGCCTCCAGCGTGGACCTGCTGTTGCGTACGCGCCGCACGAGCTCCGCGTAACCGAGCCACGCGGCGTCCTCGAGGACGTTGCCTGGCTCGCCGGGCACGGGGTAATCCGGATCGCCGAGGTGCGGCAGCAGGAGGCCGGCACCGCGAAGGTCCTGCGCCTCCGTCCAGAAGTTCGTGGTGGCCACGGTCCACAATCCGGCACCGCGCGCGGCCCACAGTCCATTGCGGGAGTCCTCGAACGCGACCGCGTCCTCGCGCGCGACGCCGAGACGTTCGAGGGCGAGATGGAACACGTCGGGCGCGGGCTTCTTGCGGACGACCTCGTCGCCGCAAGCGATCGCGTCGAACATCGCGATGCCGTGCGGTCCCAGCGTCGCCGCCAGCAGCGCGTCGACGTTCTCGCGCGTGGTGGTGCTCGCGACGGCGAGCCGGCATCCAGCTGCCCGCGCCTCCTCGATCAGACGTCGCACACCCGGCCGCAGCGGCGCGGCGCCGCCCGCCACGAGGTCCACGTACAGCTTCGTCTTCTCGGCGTGGATCGCAGGGATCAGCGCTGCGAGCCGCATGCGCTCCCCGACGTCGGGTACCACGTCCGCGATCCAGGCGGCGATGCGCTCCTTGCCCCCCGTGGTCTCGAGCAGATCGCGATACGTGTCGCGGCTCCACGTCCATCCGAGCCCCATGCGCTCGAACGCGCGGTTGAAGGCGAGGCGGTGGGTCTCCTCGGTGTCGGCCAGCGTGCCGTCGACGTCGAAGATGAGCGCGGCAAGGCTCATGGCGCGATGCCCGATGCGCCCATGGCGAAGACGCGGCTTGCGAGGATGTCCTCGGCCGTCAGTGTGACGAGCTCGTCGCGGCTCAGCGCGGCCTCGCTGCGGAACAGGCGCGTGGCCTGGCGCAGGCGGATGCGGTCGAGCGCATTGCGGATCGAACGCGCATTGGCGAAGTGCGGCTGCGTGCGGCGCAGGTGGACGTAGCGCTCGAAGGCAGGCAGCGCCGACTCGTCGAAGCGATAGTTGAGCCGCTCCACCATGAGCCTTGCGATCTGCATCAGCTCCGCTTCGCTGTAGTCGGGAAAGTCGATGTGGTGCGCGATGCGCGAGGCCATGCCGGGGTTGCTCGAGAAGAACGTGTCCATGCGGTCCTTGTAACCCGCGAGGATCACCACGAGGTCGTCGCGCTGGTTCTCCATGACCTGCAGCAGGATCTCGATCGATTCCTGGCCGTAGTCGCGCTCGTTCTCCGGGCGATAGAGGT
>CAZIZD010000007.1:0-27113 GCA_964543615.1 uncultured Alcaligenaceae bacterium
GCTTCGCCGATGGGCAGGAAGCGGCCGTTGAGATAGACGATCTGCTGCGCGTCGGTCATCGAGTGTCCCTCGCTTGCTGCGCTATCGCTTGAACCACAGGCGCACGGTATCCCATGCGCGGCCGAAGAAGCTCGCGGGCGGCACTTCCTCCAGCGCGATGAGCGGGAACTCGGCCATCGGCTTGCCGTCGAGCGCGACCTTCACGAGGCCCACGCGCTGCGCGCGGGCGATGGGTGCGACGAGCGGCTCTTCCGCCTGCATCGTCACCGCGAGCTTGTCGGCCTTGCCCTTCGGCAGCGTGAGGTAGCGGTCGGCGAGGAAGCCGGCGGGCACTTCGGGGAGCGTTCCCTTCCACACGCGCAGCGTGGTGACCTGCTTGCCCGACTGGTAGAGCTGCACGGTGTCGAAGGCCTGGAATCCCCAGTTGAGCAGCTTCTGCGCCTCCGACGCACGCGCGGCGTCCGAACTCGCGCCCAGCACGACCGCAAGCACGCGCCGGTCGCCGCGCAACGCCGTCGCCACGAGGCACCATCCCGCGGCTTCGGTGTGCCCGGTCTTCATGCCGTCGACGTGCGGGTCCGACCACAGCAGGCGATTGCGGTTGGGCTGCGTGATGTTGTTGTAGCGGAATTCCTTCTGCGAGTAGAGCGGGTAGTACTCGGGATAATCGCGGACCAGCGCCATGGCCACCTTCGCGAGGTCGGCGGCGGTGGAGTAGTGCTGCGGGCTCGACAGCCCCGTCACGTTCGCGTAGCGGGTGTTGGTCATGCCGAGGCGCTGGGCCTCCGCATTCATCTTCCCGACGAACGCCTCCTCGGTGCCGCCCACGAGTTCCGCCAGCGCGATGGAGGCGTCGTTGCCGGATTGCACGATCATGCCGCGCAGCAACTCGTCGACCGACACCGCGCGCCGCGGCTCGATGAACATGCGCGAGCCTTCGGCCTTCCACGCGCGCTCGGACACCGCCACCATCTGCGACGGCACGATGGTCTTGGCGCGCAGCGCGCCAAAGACCACGTACGCGGTCATGAGCTTGGTGAGCGAGGCGGGATCGCGGCGCTCGTCGGCATTCTGGCCGGCCAGCGTTTGCCCGCTGGTCACGTCCGTGACCAGCCACGCAGCGGCCGCCGCGGAGGGTACGGGAATGCCGGGCGTGGGAACCGAAGGCTGCGCGAGTGTCGCGGGGCCCGTCAGGAACGCGGCCGCGAAGGCGACGCTGCGGAGGAGTCGAAGCATGAATGATGCGCGGAAAGCGCACCATTATAGCTACCAGGGGTCGACGCTCAGGTAACCCACGATCTCGCCGGACTTGCGGTCCACCACGACCGCGAAATCCTGGTTGCGGGCGCGCACGGGGACGTAGCCCAGGCTGCGCGTGCCGTTGCCGTTCGCCGTCACGAACCTGTCGACGGCTGTCGCGGTTTCGCGGCCCTTCTGGGACAGCGACACGAGGGGCCTCGCCGCCTTGGCCGCGCTGCCTGCCGCGCTCGTGTACGGCTCGTACAGATGCGGCAGCTGGGCGACGTCGGGACCGCCGGATATCGCGGCCATCGTGATCGTGGCCGCCTCGCTGGGATCGCGCGGCGGCTGCGCCGCCACCACGAGAGGGCCGCTCAACGGAAGCGCGCGGAATGCGGGCTTGGCACGCTCCTGCGACGAAGGCTCGATGCTGTTGGCGGCGACAATCTCGAAGCGATCCTTCACGAACACGCTGTAGACGGGCCGCGCTTCGAACATGATGTAAGTGCCGTAGGCGAGGGCCGCGACCTGGAGCGCCGCCACCACGGCAAGATCCTGCCGCAGGCGGGGCTTCTTCGTGTCGTAGATCACGAGCGTGATCAGCGGGCCGATGACGACGTCGACGCCGATCAGGAGTCGCAGCAGCATATCCCCGCCCATCGCCTTGAAGTACGGCGCCGGGTACCAGAGCCACAGGACGAGCGCGACGACCGTCGCCGCGATCAGGGCGCTGATCGCGAGATGGAGGAGGAAGGCGCTGTAGCGATTGAGCGATTGCAGGTTCATGACCGGTCCCCCGGCGCAAGCATCGCTCGGGAGTCAGCTTCGGGTGAACGCAAAATCCACGCCAGGCTTACGACCGGCGATCACGTCCGACAGGGCGCGCCCCGAACCGCACGCCATGGTCCAGCCCAGCGTGCCGTGGCCGGTGTCGAGGAAGAGATTGCGATAGCGGGTCCCGCCCACCAGCGGCACATTCGACGGCGTGGCGGGGCGCAGCCCGGTCCAGAACTGCGCGCTGTCGCGGTCACCGGCATCCGGGAACAGGTCGAAGGTGCGGTTGACGAGCGCCTCGCAGCGGACGAGGTTCAGCTCCTTGCCGTACCCGGACAGCTCGGCGGTGCCCGCGACCCGCAAACGGTCCCCGAGCCGGGTGAACACGATCTTGTACGCGAGGTCGGTGAGGGAGACGGTGGGCGCGCCGCGGTGATCGTCGATTGCGATGGTGGCGGAGTACCCCTTCGCGGGATAGATGAGGCAGGGCACGTCGAGCGGACGCAGCAGGAACGGGCTTTCGCTGCCGAGGGCCACCACGTACGCGTCGGCGCGCAGGATTTCCTTGCGGTGGTCCTCGTTGAGGCAGCGCACGTGCGCGATCGCGTCGCCCTCGGCGACGATGCGCTCGATCTCGACGTTCCAGCGGAAGGCCACGCCCTGCGCGGCGGCCAGGCGCGCGAGCTCCTGCGTGAAGCGTTGCGCATCCCCGGACTCGTCGCTCGCGGTGAAGATGCCCCCCGCGAGCTTGCCGCGGCAGGAGGCGAGCGCGGGCTCGATGGCGACGCACTCGTCGACCGTCTTCACGTCGCGGTCGCAGCCGAACTCGCGCATCAGCTCGGCCGCGCGCACGCCGTGAGCGAACTCCGGGCCATCGGTGTAGAAGGAGAGGATTCCGCGCTCGAGGTGGTCGTACTCGATACCCGTCCTCGCGCGGAGCTCGCGCAGGCAATCGCGCGAATACATGGCCATGCGCAGGCACTGGATCGTGTTGCGGCGCGTGCGCGAGGGAAGGCATTCGAGCAGGAACGCAAGGCCCCACCGCCATTGCGCGGGATCGAGGCGCAGGCGAAAGAGGAGCGGCGCGTCCTCCTGCCCCAGCCACTTCACGATCTTGGCGGGTGCATCGGGATTGGCCCAGGGCTCGGCGTACGACGCGGAGATCTGGCCGCCGTTGGCGAAGGACGTCTCGAGCGCGGCGCCCTCGTGCCGGTCGACCACGGTGACCTCGTGCCCGTCCTGGCGCAGGTACCACGCCGCCGTGACGCCGACCACGCCCGCTCCGAGCACGAGGATCTTCATCGGAGGAACCGTCAGGCCGTCTGCGTCTCGACGTCGGCCATGGGGATGCAGTTGCAGAAGAGATGCCGGTCGCCGTACACGTTGTCGACACGCGCGACCGGTGGCCAATACTTGCCGCTCTTGCTCACCCCCGGCGGGTACGCGGCGAGGCTCCGCGAGTACTTGTGGGACCAGTGATCGTCCGCCACCGCCGCAGCGGTGTGCGGGGCGCGCTTCAACGGATTGTCGGCGCGATCGAGATCGCCCTCCTCGATGGCGCGGATCTCGCCGCGGATGGCGATCATCGCGTCGATGAAGCGGTCGAGCTCGTACTTCGACTCGGACTCGGTGGGCTCGACCATCAGCGTGCCCGCGACCGGGAAACTCATGGTCGGCGCATGGAATCCGTAGTCGATGAGGCGCTTCGCGACGTCCTCGGCTTCGATGCCCGAGGTCGCCTTGATCGGGCGCAGGTCGAGGATGCACTCGTGCGCGACCAGCCCGCCCGGTCCGGTGTAGAGCACCGGGTAGTGCGGCGCGAGGCGCTTGGCGATGTAGTTGGCCGCGAGGATCGCGCTCTCGGTCGCGGCGCGCAGGCCCTCGCCGCCCATCATCGTGATGTACATCCACGAGATGGGCAGGATCGACGCGCTGCCGTACGGCGCCGCCGCAATGGCGCCGATGCCCTGGTCGGCGTCCGGAAGGAACGGCGCGAGGTGCGCCTTGCAGGCCACCGGTCCCACGCCGGGTCCGCCGCCGCCATGCGGAATGCAGAACGTCTTGTGCAGGTTGAGATGCGACACGTCCGCGCCGAAATGCCCCGGCGCCGCGAGGCCCACGAGCGCGTTGAGGTTGGCGCCGTCGACGTACACCTGGCCGCCGTGCGCATGCACGATCTCGCACACGCGCCGGATGCCCGTCTCGAACACGCCGTGCGTCGACGGATACGTCACCATGATGGCGGCGAGGTTCACGGCGTGCTGCCGTGCCTTGGCGCGCAGGTCGGCGAGGTCGACGTTGCCGTCCTCGTCGCAGGCGACCACCACCACCTGCATGCCGGCCATCTGCGCCGAGGCAGGATTGGTGCCGTGCGCCGACTGCGGAATGAGGCACACGTTGCGATGACCCTCGCCGCGGCTCTTGTGATACGCGTGGATCATGAGCAGTCCCGCGTACTCGCCCTGCGATCCGGCGTTGGGCTGCAGCGAGACCGCGTCGTAACCCGTCACCGCACAGAGCATGGCCGAGAGCTCGCCGATCATCGTGCGATAGCCGGCCGCCTGCTCCGCAGGTGCGAAAGGATGCAGCGCGCCGAATTCGGGCCACGTCACCGGAATCATCTCGGACGTCGCGTTGAGCTTCATCGTGCACGATCCGAGCGGGATCATCGCGCGATCGAGTGCCAGGTCGCGATCCGCGAGCCTTCGCAGGTAGCGCAGCATCTCGGTTTCGGAGCGATGGCGGTTGAACACCGGATGCGTGAGGAACGGCGTGCTGCGCGCCGGTTGCGGCATGGCATCGGCGAGCCCCCCGTCGAGCGCATCGACAGTAAACGGCACCGGCGCGCCCGCGAACGTGCGCAGGATCGCTTCGACGTCCTGGCGCGTGGTGGTCTCGTCGAGCGAAATGCCCAGGGACGCATCGTTCACGCGGCGGAAGTTCATGCCCGCCGCGAGCCCGCGTGCGACGATCTCCTCCGTGCGCGTGCCGGTGTTCGCGACGAGCGTGTCGAAGTGAGCGGTGACGGGGACTTCGAAGCCGAGGCGCACCAGCCCTTCGCGCAGGATCGCGGTGAGGCGATGCACCCGGCGCGCGATGCGCGTCAGGCCGTCGGCACCGTGGTACGCCGCATACATGCCCGCGATCACCGCCAGCAACACCTGCGCGGTGCAGATGTTGGAGGTGGCCTTCTCGCGCCGGATGTGCTGTTCGCGCGTCTGCAGCGCGAGCCGATACGCGGGGTCGCCGTGCGCGTCGACCGTGACGCCGACGAGGCGTCCCGGCATCGAGCGCTTGTACTCGTCGCGCGTGGCGAGATAGCCGGCATGCGGGCCGCCGTAGCCCATTGGGACGCCGAAGCGCTGGGTCGAGCCCACCACGGCGTCGGCGCCCCACGTACCCGGTGCTTCGAGGAGCGTGAGCGCGAGGATGTCGGCCGCCACGATTACGAACGCGCCCTTCTCGCGAAGCTGCGCTGCGAGCGCGCGATAGTCGCGCACGTCGCCGCTCGATCCCGGATATTGGAGCAGGACCGCGAAGGCCTCCGATGCGATCGCCGACTCGGCGGGACCGGTGACGACCTCGATGCCGAGCGGCGCCGCGCGCGTGCGCACGACGTCCTGCGTGCGCGCGAAGACGTCGTCCGCGACGAAGAACCTGCGGCTCGTGGACTTGCCCGTGCGCAGCGCGAGGGTCATCGCCTCCGCCGCGGCGGTGCCTTCGTCGAGCATCGACGCGTTGGCGATGTCCATGCCGGTCAGGTCGCACACCATCGTCTGGAAGTTGACCAGCGCCTCGAGGCGGCCCTGCGAGATCTCGGGCTGGTACGGCGTGTACGCCGTGTACCAGGCCGGGTTCTCGAGGATGTTGCGCAGGATGACGCCCGGCGTGTGCGTGCCGTAGTAGCCCTGTCCGATGAACGACTTCATCACGCGATTGGAGGACGCGATGCCGCGCAGCTTGGCGAGCGCGGCCGACTCGGTGAGCGGCCCGGGCAGCGGAATGGGCGCGGCCTCGCGGATCGCGGCGGGCACGATCGCATCCATCAACGCCGCGCGCGAGGGGTAGCCGAGGTCCGCGAGCATGGCCGCCTGGTCGGCGGGCGTGGTGCCGATGTGGCGCGAAGCAAACGCGTTCGCGTCCTCGAGTTCGGTGAGCGGAGTCGTCATCTATGCAATGAGCTTTTCGTACGCCGCCGCGTCGAGCATCCCGGCGAGCGCGTTGGCGTCGGACGGCTTGATGCGGAAGAGCCACGACGCGTAGGCATCGGCGTTGAGCGCCTCCGGTGTTGCGGCGAGCTCGGTGTGCGCGGCCACGACCTCGCCCGCGATGGGCGCGTACACGTCGCTTGCCGCCTTCACCGATTCGACCACCGCGCAGGCCTCGCCCGCGGCGAGCTTGCGTCCGACGGCGGGCAGCTCGATGAACACGAGATCACCGAGCGCTTCCTGCGCATGATCGGTGATGCCCACCGTCACGGTGCCGTCGGCTTCGACGCGCATCCATTCATGGCTTTCGGCGTACTTCAAATCCTTGGGAACGTTCACGATGCTCGGGTCTCCGTTGGGTCACTCGACGAGGATCTTGCCGTTGCGGACGAACGGCGGCTTCACGACCTTGGCCTGCAATGCCTTGCCCCGGACCGCCACGTCGACGCGGTCGCCGGGGGCGACGCCGACGGGCACGCGCGCGAGCGCGATCGAGCGGCCCATCGTGGGGCTGAACGTGCCGCTCGTGGTCTCGCCCGCGCCCTGCGCCGCGGTGACGGCCTGGTGCGCGCGCAGCACGCCGCCGGCCTCGAGCAGCACGAGGCCCACGAGCTGCGAGCGCGGCGGATGCGCGACGAGCGCGCTCTTGCCCACGAAGTCGCGCGGGCTCGTGAGATCGACGGTCCACGCGAGTCCCGACACGAGCGGAGTCACGGTCTCGTCCATGTCCTGGCCGTAGAGGTTCATCCCGGCTTCGAGTCGCAGCGTGTCGCGCGCGCCGAGGCCGCAGGGCGCGACGCCCGCCTCGCGCAATGCGTCCCAGAGCGATTGCGCCTGCGTTGCCGGGACCAGCACCTCGAAGCCGTCCTCGCCGGTGTAGCCCGTGCGCGCGACGAAGAGATCGCCCGCCTGCGCGCCCTGGAAGGGCTTCAGTGCCGCGGTCGCGGCTTCGCTGCCTGGCACCGCCTTCCAGAATTTCGCGCGGGCGTTCGGGCCCTGCACGGCGATCATCGCGAGGTCGGAGCGGGGCGTGAGCGTGAGCCGCGGGGCGTGCTTCGCGAGGAGCGCTGCGAGCCACGCGATGTCCTTGTCCGTGGTCGCCGCGTTGACCACGATGCGGAAGAAGTCCTCGCGCAGGAAGTAGACGATGAGGTCGTCGAGCACGCCGCCGTCCTCGCGCAGCAGGCACGAGTAGAGCGCCTTGCCGGGCTCCTTCAGCTTGTCGACGTTGTTGGCGAGCGCGTGGCGGAGGAAGTCGCGCGCTCCTGCTCCCTTGAGGTCGAGCGCGCGCATGTGCGACACGTCGAACATGCCCGCATCGCGGCGCACGGTATGGTGCTCGTCGATCTGCGAGCCGTAGTTGACCGGCATGTCCCAGCCGCCGAAGTCGACCATGCGGGCGCCGGCGGCGCGGTGGGCGGCGTTGAGGGGTGTCTGCTTGAGCGGCACGTCAACCTCCAGGGCGAAAACGAAAGGGCGAAGCGCTCGCGCACGAACGCTTCGCCCCTTCTGTCCTTTGACCTGAGAGATTGGGCCGCCCCGGATTGCCGCGGCGGCCTGTGCCCCTTCGGTGGACCGTCGCGCGATCCTGGCCGTCCCTGCGCGCTTCGCGCTCCAGGGCTCGTTCGCCCTGGGGACGGCTCATCGTGCTCACGCGCGCGGCCGCTCTCCAGATTGTGCTTGCGTCTCGTGCAGTCCCGGGTGCCTGAGCGGTTATGGGGATTACGCCTTCGGCGGCCACGCCCAATCGGGCGGGGCTCTCTCCTGCACGGACGCCGTGATTGTACCTCGCGCTTACTTCTTGAGCGTGAGGATCCAGGTCACGAGATCCTTGATGTCGCCGGCCGGCACCTGGGCGTTGGGGGGCATGGGGATCTGGCCCCAAGCGCCGACGCCGCCTTCCTTGACCTTCTTCTCGAGCGTGGCCTGGGCATTCTTGTCGCTCTTGTACTTGGCGGCGACGTCGACATACGCCGGGCCCACGATCTTCTTGTCGACAGCGTGGCAGGCGGCGCAGCCGTCCTTCTTCATCATCGCCTCGGCTTGGGCGTTGGTGAGCGCTGCCTGCGCGGGCAGGGCAACGAGAGCGGCGGCGGCAAGCGTGAGGGTTGCAAGCTTCATGGTCTCTCCATGGCGAGGAAAGCCGCGATTCTACCGGAGCGCCGCGCCGATGGCCCGCCCTCCGCCTCGACAGCGGCGGGATCCGCGTGTCAGCTTTCCTCGAACGCGACGCGTTCGAAGTCGCCCCCGCGCTGAAGGAGCTTGGTGAGCCGGAACTTGCGTTCCGGTCCGGCGTCCATCGAGCGCAGCACGCGTCCGGGATTGAAGGTGCGCGGCGGGACGACGAGCGACGCGGGTTCCTGCTCGGTCGCGGCGAGCAGGAGACCCGGCAGGGGCAGCTCTTCGGCAAAGGCGATCGACGTGGGCCGCACGGCAATCGACCTCGGCTGCCCCGGCCAGAGCGCGAGCGACATCGCGAGCTCGCTGGGTGGGGTGACCGCCACGCGCGTCACGTAGCCGAGCCGCGTCCGCTCCTCGTCGCGCACGACGACGAGCTGGTCGAGGAACCAGCGGTATTGCGTGGGCTCCCTGCGAACGAGCCTGGCCGCCGTCCACGCGTAATCGCCCTGCCATCGCTCCCAGGGCCAGTTGCGCTCCGCGTCTTCCTTGTAGCGATCGTAGTCGGTCAGCGCGCCCAGCGTCTGCAGGTGCTGCGCGCCCTGGAACGTGAGGCGGCCGAGCGGATCCTGTCGGTCGAAGGTGCGGCCGCCGACGCGGAAGTAGGCCGATTGCACGCCGCCGGCGGTGAGCTCGATGGACTCGTGCCCGCCGCCCGCCTCGCGGTCCGCCACCTGATACCAGCGGGCGTCGAGATGCGCGAGCAGCGCGGCCGAGCCTTCGGCCGAGGTGTCGTGACCGAGCTGCAGCTCGGCGGGCGTGGCGCCCGTGGAGAGCCGCTTGATGCGGCCGCGCACGGAGGTGGCGAGCTTGCCCGGGTATCCGAAGCGGATCGAGCCGGGGGGCTGCGACGGCGCCGATTTCGCGAGCCATCCGGGAATGCCCGAGTCGAGGTCCATGAGGATGACCGGTCCTTCCGTCTCGCGCTGGTCCGCGTACGGAAAGATCTTGCGCGCCCATTGCCCGAGCCAGCGGTCGGCAAGCTCGATCTGCCGCACGGAGAGCGCGCACGGATCGGCCAGCGCCAGCAGGACCGCGTGGCAATACGTCGAATAGCAGGAGATGCCCACCGCGTGCGGCTGCAGGTCGTCGGACACGGCCGTGACCGCGCAATCGAGGATCTCGGCCAGCCGGTAATACGCGTGCAGCTCCTGCCACAGCGTGGGCGGGGGCACCCGGCGCGCGAGACCGTAGACGATGACGAGTTGCTTGCCCACGTACAGGCCCCGCTGCAGCAGCTTGGCCTTGACGCCCTGGAGCTCGACGTCGCCTTCGAGCAGCGGCTTCAAGCACGCGGAGTATTGCTCCCACAACCCTTGCCAGAGCGAGAGCGCCTGCTGGGCGGCATCGTTCTCGCGGTCGGCCGCCGGCTGCGGCTTGCCCGCGTACCGGCGCGCGAGCTCGGTATGGAGGTGTGCCACCTGTTCACGCAACACCTCCGCGATCGTGGCACGCTCGCGCGGAGAAAAGTCGGCGGCGGAGAGCGCGACAAGCTGTCCGCAGACGGCTTCGTAGAGCGGAGTGACGGCTGTGATGAGGAGCGACTTTGCCCACTTCTTCGCGCTGTCCGCG
Organism: uncultured Alcaligenaceae bacterium; assembly: GCA_964543615.1. GTDB lineage: Bacteria > Pseudomonadota > Gammaproteobacteria > Burkholderiales > Casimicrobiaceae > VBCG01. Next base: position 9,972 of record CAZIZD010000007.1, read on the forward strand.
TCCGAAAACGCAAGCGCGGGTACGGCTCCCGATGGCGCGGCGGGCGGGGGGGGCTTGCTGGATTGGGTGGCGGTGTCCTGCATGCGAGGCGCCACCGGGACGTGCGCGGTGACGGCTTGGCTTATAGCACAAAGCAAGCGCGGCCGGTCGCAGCACGGCGGCCCAACAGGACGGATGGCGCGAGCGGCCCGACCGGAAGGCGATTATTCCGCACGTGCCTCGTGGAAAGTTCAGCGGCGCGCTGCCGCCTGCCGCCCTACAGTGCCTGTCATGGCCAACGATGTGGACCACAGCGCGAACGAAGACAGGTTTCCTCCACCCGCGACGGCGCACGAGACTCCCCGGCGCACATCCCGAGCTGCCTCCGCCGTCGCGGTCATTTTTCATCCGAGGATGAAACGATGAAGGACAAGCTACGCCCCCGCGGAACCTTCGCAACCCTCGTGGTCGCCCTGCTGTACGTCGCTTTGGTGATCGGCGCGCCGCTACTCGTCCGCTACGGGCCGCAGCCGGAGATCGGCTCCACGGTCGTGCACACGTCGCTGCCCTCGAAGTAGCCGGTCGGCACGCCTACAGCAGCACCCTCTCGACGCCGCCCGCGTTGGCTTTGGCCACGTAGTCGGCCATCCAGCCCTCGCCCAGCATGCGCCGCGCGATCTCCACCACCACGTAATCGGCCTGCGTCCCGGCGTCGTCCTCGAAGCGGGAGAGGCCTTGCAGGCAGGACGGGCAGGAGGTAAGCACCTTCACCTCGCCCGCGAAGCCGTCCTCGCGCAGCCTCGCGGCGCCCTTCGTCATCTCCTGCTCCTTGCGGAAGCGCACTTGAGTGGACACGTCCGGACGCGTGATGGCAAGCGTGCCGGACTCGCCGCAGCAACGGTCGGACAGGGGCACTTTCGTGCCCATCAGCGTGCCGACGACCGTGAGCGGCGCGTACTGCTTCATCGGCGTGTGGCAGGGGTCGTGGTACATGTAGCGCACCCCTTCCACGCCTTCCAGCGCAACGCCCTTCTCCATGAGGTACTCGTGAATGTCGAGCAGGCGGCATCCGGGGAAGATCTTGTCGAACTCGTACTTCATGAGCTGGTCCATGCAGGTGCCGCAGGACACGATCACGGTCTTGATGTCGAGGTAGTTGAGCGTGTTGGCCACGCGGTGGAAGAGCACCCGGTTGGCCGTGGTGATGCGCTGGCCCTCGTCGTGGTTGCCCGCCGACGTCTGCGGGTAGCCGCAGCACAGGTAGCCGGGCGGTAGTACCGTTTGCGCCCCGACGTGGAACAGCATCGCCTGCGTGGCGAGCCCCACCTGCGAGAAGAGCCGCTCCGAGCCGCAGCCCGGGAAGTAGAAGACCGCCTCGCCCTCGTCGGCGCCGCGTTTGGGGTCGCGGATCACGGGCACGATCTCGGCGTCCTCGATGTCGAGCAGCGCGCGCGACGTGCGCTTGGGCAGACCCCCGGGCATCGGCTTGTTGATGAAGTGGATGATCTGCGGAATGACGGCACGCGCGCCGGCGGTCGGCGGCGGATGGCGCGTCTGCTTGCCCGCGACACCGGTGGCCTTGGCCACGCGATAGGCAAGCCGCTGGGCCTTGTAGCCCCAGTCGATCATCACCTTCTTGGTCGCCTTGATCGTCGCCGGATTGGTCGCGTTGAGGAAGAACATCGACGCGGCCGTGCCCGGATTGAAGTTGCGCGTGCCGAGCTTGCGCAGGAGGTTGCGCATGGCGATCGACACGTCGCCGAAGTCGATGTCGACCGGGCAGGGATTGAGGCACTTGTGGCAGACCGTGCAGTGGTCCGCCACGTCGCCGAAGGCGTTGAAGTGCTTGAGGCTCACGCCGCGCCGCGTCTGCTCCTCGTAGAGAAACGCCTCGATGAGCAGCGAGGTCGCGAGGATCTTGTTGCGCGGGCTGTAGAGCAGGTTGGCCCGCGGCACGTGCGTGGCGCACACGGGCTTGCACTTGCCGCAGCGCAGGCAGTCCTTGATCGAATCGGCCACGCTGCCGATGTCGCTCTGCTCGAGGATCAGGCTCTCGCTGCCGATGAGCGAGAAGGACGGCGTGTAGGCCTGCGAGAGGTCGGCCGGCCGCGCGGGATCGCGCAGGAGCTTGCCCCGGTTGAAACGGCCCTCGGGATCGATCTTCGCCTTGTACGTCGCGAAGGGGGCCAGCTCCTCGTCGGTCAGGTACTCGATCTTGGTGAGGCCGATGCCGTGCTCGCCCGAGATGACGCCGTCGAGGCTGCGGGCGAGCTTCATGATGCGCGCGACGGCGGCGTTGGCCTCCTGCAGCATCGCGTAGTCGTCGGAGTTGACCGGGATGTTGGTGTGCACGTTGCCGTCGCCCGCGTGCATGTGCAGCGCGACGAACACCCGGCTTCGCAGCACGCGCGCGTGGATGTCGCCCACGTGCTTCATCACCGGCGCGAACCCGAGGCCGCTGAAGATCTCGCCGAGCGGCGCCAGGAGATCGCGCTTCCACGAGGCATTGAGCGTGTGATCCTGCAGCTCGCGGAAGAGCGGGTCGACGCGCGTGAGCCAATCCTGCCAGCGCTCGCGCACGCCGCGTACCAGCGTGCGCGCCTCCTCGAGCTTGGCGTCGACGGTCTCCTGCGCGGGGCGCACCTCGCTCTCCGGCGGCCACGCGTGCGAGAACAGCGGGCTCGCGAGGAAAGCCGCAAGCTCGTCGGCGAGGCGGATCTTGTTCTTGAGCGAGAGCTCGATGTTGATGCGCTCGATGCCGTCGGTGTAGTCGCCGAGGCGCGGCAGCGGGATCACCACGTCCTCGTTGATCTTGAACGCGTTGGTGTGGCGCGCGATCGCCGCGGTGCGCGCGCGATCGAGCCAGAAGCGCTTGCGCGTGTCGGCGGACACCGCGACGAAGCCTTCCGCGCCGCGCAAATTGGCGATGCGCACCACATCGGACGCGGCTTTCGCGACCGCGTCCTCCTCGTCGCCGACGACGTCGGCGAGCAGCACCATCTTCGGCCGGCCGTGGCGCTTGGCCTTGGTCGCATAGCCCACGGCCTTGACGTATTTCTCGTCGAGGTGCTCGAGGCCCGCGAGCATCACGCGCGCGCTGCCCGCCTTGGGCAGCGCGTCGATGTAATCCTTGATCTCGACGATCGCGGGCGTGGAGTCGCGCACCTGCCCGAAGAACTCGAGGCACACCGTGCGGATCGAGGGCGGCATCCGGTGCAGGATGAAACGCGCGCTGGTGACGATGCCGTCGCAGCCTTCCTTCTGGACGCCCGGCACGCCCGCGAGGAACTTGTCGGTGACGTCCTTGCCGAGCCCCACCTTGCGGAACGTGGCACCCGGCACGGTGAGCGTCTCCCGGCGCAACAGCGTCTTCCTGTCCTTGCCGTAGTACGCACAATCGAACGTCGCGGTCGCGGCGTCGTGGATCTTGCCGAGGTTGTGGTCCATGCGGGTGACCACGAGCCACTCGGCCGAAGGCGTCACCATCGTCCACGATGCGAGGTTGTCGAGCGCGGTGCCCCACAGCACGGCTTTCTTGCCGCCCGCGTTCATCGCGACGTTGCCGCCGATGCAGGAAGCGTCGGCCGACGTGGGATCGCACGCGAACACGAGGCCCGCTGCTTCCGCGGCGTCCATCGCGCGCCGGGTGACCACCCCCGCCCCCGCCTCGATCGTGGGCGTGGGGTCGCGGTGTCCGGGCAGCACCATGGGCTCCACTGCGGAGAGGCGCTCGAGCTTCTCGGTGTTGATCACCGCCGATCGCGCGTCGAGCGGGATGGCGCCGCCGGTGTAACCGGTGCCGCCCCCGCGCGGAATGATCGTGAAGCCGAGCTCGATGCAGCCTTCGACCAGACCGCGGCACTCGTCCTCGGTGTCGGGATACAGCACGAGCAAGGGATACTCGACGCGCCAGTCGGTGGCGTCGGTGACGTGCGACACGCGCGCAAGGCCGTCGAACGCGATGTTGCCCTTGTCGGTATGGCGCGAGAGCACGCGCACCGCTCGCCGGCGCAAATCCCGGGTCACCGCGAACGACGCGGCGAAGCGGTCGACCGCGGCGTTGGCGCTCTCGACCAGCTACGCGACCTTTGCGTCGCGCGAACGGTCCTCGGAGGATTCGACGCGCCGCTTGTCGATCTCGCGCAGGCGATGACGCATCGCCTCCACCAGCAGGCGCTGGCGCTTGGGATTCTCGAGGAGGTCGTCCTGCAGATAAGGGTTGCGGTCGACGACCCAGATGTCGCCCAGCACTTCGAAGAGCATCCGCGCGGATCGCCCGGTGCGCCGCTCGCCGCGCAGCTCGGCCAGCAATTGCCACATGTCCGGCCCGAGCAGGCGAATGACGATCTCGCGGTCGGAGAACGACGTGTAGTTGTACGGGATCTCGCGCAGGCGTGGCGCGCCGGCGGTCTCCTGGTCGACGAAGGCGTCGGTGACGGTGTTCATCCGGGGGACAGTTTACCGCGCTGCAGCATGGACGTACCGCCTGCGGCCGGCAGGTTTAGAATCATGGGTTCGACATTCTCCACCGGGCGCACTCATGAGCTTCCGACTCCGTATCCTCGCGTTGGTTGCGCTGGCCGCGCTGACTTCCTCCGCGGTCGCGGCCGCTCCCGACCCCGCCTACCTCGACGATCTCGCCAAGTTCCGGACCAGGGCCGATGCGAGCCTCACGCGCGAGCGCGGCTGGCTGTCGATCGTCACGCGCGACGAGCTCGCACCCGGCACCTACAAGATCGGATCGGCGCCCGACAACCAGATCGTGCTGCCGAAGGGACTGGCCCCGGCCTACCTGGGCACCGTCACGGTCACCAAGGACAAGGCGCGCCTTGCGCTCGCCAAGGGCAACACGATGCAGCTCCTCGCCAAGGATTACGAGGGCGAGACGTTCACCGAGCGCGACCTCGTGAGCGGCGGCACGCGCCTCGAGTGGGTGACGATGGGCCGACTGTCGCTGCAGTTCGTCAAGCGCGACGACGGCAAGATCGTCGTGCGTGCGGCCGATCGCGACTCGCCGCGCCGCAAGACGTTCCCGGGACGCGTCTGGTACGAGGCGAAGACCGACTTCAAGGTCCCCGCGAAGTTCGTGAAGCTGGCCGACGGTGCAACGATTCCGATCGCCAACGTGCGCGGCGAGATCAGCTACGAGAAGGTCGCGGGCACGCTCGAGTTCGTGGTCAACGGCCAGAAGATGACTCTCGACGCGCTCGACGACGAGGGCAGCCTCTTCATCATCTTTCGCGACGCGACGAGCAGCTCGTCCACGTATCCGCCGGGACGCTTCCTCGTGGTCGAGAAGCCGAAGGATGGCGCCGCGTGGGTGGTCGATTTCAACAAGGCCTACAACCCGCCTTGCGCCTTCTCCGCCTACACGACGTGCCCGCTGCCGCCGCCGCAGAACTGGCTCAAGGGCGAGATGTCCGCGGGCGAGAAGTACACCGGACGCAAGTCGTAGTCAGCGCGTGGCGACCACCTCGGACAACGCGAGGAATATCTCCTCGGCGTAGTTGAGCTCCGCAGGTGCCGCACCCGAGGGCGTGGCGTTCACGAGCGCCGCGATGGTCGACGCGGTGCGCGGATCGTAGAACGTCGCCGCCTGGAAGCCAATGCCGCTGCCCGTATGGCCCTGCCATCCGTGCAGGATGCCCAGCCCAAGGCCGTAACGGTCGTAGTGCGGGCCGTTGGTCGCCGGACGCGAGCGGCGCGTGCGCTCCTGCTGCAGCGCCGGCCCGATGAGCGTTCCTTCGCCCAGCTCGCGCGCCCATCGCAACAGATCGTCGAGCGTTGAAACCATGGCGCCGGAGCCCGCGAGCGCCGTGGGGCTGATGAGCGGAAGGTCTTCGAGGGCGTGGGTCGCGAAGTCCACGTCGTAGGGCGTGGGATGCGGCGACGGCAACGGCACCGCGAATGGATAGCTCGTTTGCGAGAGCCCGAGCGGAGCGAACACGCGGGTCGCGAGCGCCTGGGCAAGCGTGAGCCCGGTCAGCTGCTGCACGATCATGCCCAGGAGAACCGTGTTGGTGTTCGAGTAGTCGTACTGCGCGCCCGGGGCAAACTTGGGCGAGAGCGGTATCGCGTAGCTCACGAGCTCCTGCTCCGTGAACGTGCGCTCCAGGTTGGCGCCGAACGCGGCGAGGAACGCGGGCGACTGCGAATAGTCGGCAAGTCCGCTCTGGTTGCCGGCCAGATCGGCGAGGGTGATGAGGTCGCCGTTCGGGATGCCGGGCACGAAGCGCGAGAGCCGGTCGTCGAGCGTGATGCCGCCCTCGCGCACGAGCTCCAGGATCAGCGTCACGGTGAACGATTTGGTCACGCTGCGGATCGAGAAGTGGCCCGCGAAGTCCGACGGCGTGCGCGACGCGATGTCCGCGTACCCGGAGGACTGCCGCCACTCGGCGTCGCCGGGCACGCGCACGCTCGCGAGCGCTCCGGGAATCCCATAAAGGTCGATCACGCGCTTCATGGCGGTGGCGTAGCGCGTGGCGGTAGGCGTCGTGTCGTCGACGCACGCCGCGACGAGAACGGGTGCGCAAAGGGCGGTGGCGAGGAACCGGCGGCGGGGGATCGATGGCATCGTGCGAGCATACGATAATTGGCCATGCTCGCCCTCCCTCGCGTCACGCTCGTATGCATCGACTGCGTGAACCATGACCTGGCGCTCGCCGCAATCGAGCAGTGCCTGCAGAAGTGCAGTTTCGCGCGCGTCCTCTTCATCACCGATCGCGAGTACGCGATCGATGGCGTCGACTGCGTGCGCATCCCCGCGCTCGACTCTCGCGAGGCGTACTCGCGGTTCGTGATCAAGGAACTCCACGCCCACGTCGACTCGGACTTCGCGCTGCTCGTGCAATGGGACGGCTTCGTCGTGAACCCGGCTGCGTGGAGCGACGACTTCCTCGCCTACGACTACATCGGCGCCAAGTGGATCTTCCACACCGACGGGCACAACGTCGGCAACGGCGGCTTCTCCCTGCGCAGCAAGCGTCTGCTCGAGGCGCTGCGCGATCCGCACGTGGTTCCCGGCCCTACCGAGGACGACACCATCTGCCGCACGTACCGCGCCTATCTCGAAGCAACGCACGGCATCCGGTTCGCCTCCGAGGAGATCGCGGACCGCTTCTCGTTCGAAGCGTCCTACTGGACGTCGCCGCCGTTCGGCTTCCACGGCCTCTTCAACTTCTGGATGATCCTCGACCGCGCAGGCCTCGCGGCCTTTCTTTCGATGGCCACCGACAAGATCCTGGGATCGGTGCAATGCCTGCGGCTTGCCAAGAACTACCTCGACTTGAAGCGCACCGACGAGGCGACGATGGTGCTGCGCAGGATCGCGCAAGCGCACCCGGAAGGCGAGGCTGCGAAGCTCCTCGCGCAGATCGAACGGCCGCCCGTGGCCGCGCCGCCGTCACGCAACGCGCCGTGCCCGTGCGGCAGCGGCAGGCGCTACAAGGAGTGTCACGGCAAGGTGTAGCCACCGGACGCGGCGCATCGCCGCGTCCGGTGACGTCTGGCTAGACTCGACGGCGCAGCCGCAACGCGCCCATCGACGCGAGCAGCAGCGCGAGCAGCATGAGCGCGTACTGCCCGAGCGTCGGGATCGCCGTGATCGGACCGCCCGATCCGCCGCCGGGGTTGCCCGGACCGCCCTGGTCGACGATCACCCCGTTGGCCGTGACGTCGTCGTCGCCGATGCCTCCGTCGGTGATGCTGAACGTCACCGTATTGCCCGCAACGTTCGCACCCGGCATCACGTACCAGTGCGGATTGAGGTCGCCCGGCGTCGGCCCGTACTTCCAGTATTGCGTCCCTGCCGGCAACGGCTGGCTGTAGACGATCTGGATCGTGATGGTGCCGCCGATCGTGCAGCCCGCGACGTTGAAGTCGAAGAGGCCGAACGGGAACGACACGCCGTTGGGCGGCGTGAGCGGTGCGACCGCGATGAACTGCGGGTTCACGAGGCTGCAGCTCGGACCGCCGCCGGTCAGCGTCACGGTGCCCGTCACACCCGGAGCCACCGTCGATCCCGTGAAGTTCGTCACGACGTTGACGGTGTGGGCCGTGGTACCGCTGCTCGACAAGTAATTCGAGTCTCCGCTGTACTGAGCTGTGAGTGTCTTTGCACCGCCTGTACTCGACGTGAGGTTGCACGTCGTCGCCGGGATGGCGATGTTGCAGCTGTCCGTACCGTCGCTGACGCTTATCGTTCCGGTCGGATTTCCGATGAACGGTGGCGATACAACGGTGAGCGCAGCGGTAACCGTATAAGGCACACCCACGGTCGAGGGGTCGGGTGCATCGCTTATCGCCAACGCCGTGGTCGACTTGACCACGGTAAGGTTGCCATTGCCCGCACCCGACGAGGAGCTTGCGGCAAACGTCGCGTTGCCAGGATAGCTCGCTGTGACCGTGTAGACGCCCGGCGGGGGCAGCGGAGCGCACTTGCCTTCCGCGGTGCCCGGAGCGATCTCTGAGAGGAACGCATTACAGGAAACGCCGCCTGCGTTGACCGTGACCGAGCCGTCGGGTGTCACCGATCCGCTGCTCGCGGCTACACGAACGAACACCATGGCAATCTCTTGATAGGCCACCGTCGACGGTACGACAGCCATGACGACCGTGGTAGTGGCCGTGGCTCCGCCCGGATTCACGGTGTGGGGGGCTCCCGCGGAAACGCTGCCGTTGAAGTCTCCGTTACCAGCGTACGTTGCAACTAGGGTCTTGGCACCCGTGGTCGTGGACGTTAGGTTGCACGAGGGCGCCGGGAGCGTGATCGTGCAGCTGTTGGTGCCGTCGCTAACCGTAACGGTACCGGCGGCCGTCGCGAGACTGGGCGCGATCGCGGCGACCGTGACGGCGACAGTGTAGGCCGCGTTCACGTTCGACGGATCCGGCGTGTCGGCGGTGATCGTCGTGGTCGTGTTGGCCTTGTTGACGGTCAGGCTGCCGTTGCCCGCGCCGGACGAGCTGCTCGCGGCGAACGACGCGTTACCCGCGTAGCTCGCAGACACCGTGTAGGCGCCGACCTGCGCGACGGGTGCCGGCGCGAGATTGCAGGACCCACCGGCGACGAGGCCGCCCACCGGGGCCAACGTCACGTTGCACGTGCTGCCCCCTGCCGTCACCGTGACCGACCCATCGGGGGCCACTGCGCCGCTGCCCGCCGTCACCTGCACCGTCACCGCTACGGGCTGGCCGTGAACGATGGTCCCGGGATTGACCTGCGTAACCACGGTGGTGGTCGAGATTGCACCGCCCGGGTTGACCTGGTGAGGCGCACCCGCCGAGACGCTGGCGTTGAAGTTGGCGTCACCCGCGTAGGTTGCGACCAGCGTCTTCGCGCCGCTCGTGGTCGACGTGAGGTTGCAGCTCGGCGCCGGCAGAGTGATGACGCAGCTGTCGGTGCCGTCGCTCACGGTGACGGCACCGGTCGGCGCTCCCTGGCCCGGCGAGACCGCGGCCACCGTCACGGAGACGGCATACGCGGCATTCACGTTCGACGGATCGGGCGTGTCGGCCGTAATCGTGGTCGTCGTGCTCGCCTTGTTGACGGTCAGGCTGCCGTTGCCCGCGCCTGCCGATACGCTGCCCGCGAACGACGCGTTGCCCGCGTAGGCCGCGGAGACCGTGTAGGCCGCCACCTGCGCGGCCGGCGGAGGCGCGAGATTGCACGAGCCGCCCGCGATGAGCCCGCTCACCGGTGCGAGCGTCACGTTGCAGGTGCTGCTTCCCGCGGTAACGACCACGCCACCCGTGGGCGCGAGCGCACCGCTGCTCGCCGTCACTTGCACCGTCACCGATACGGTTTGTCCGTAGACCGCGGGCGATGGCGTGACCTGCGTGACCGCGGACGTCGTCGGCGTGGGGCCGGCCGGGCTCACGTTGTGCGGCGCGCTGGCCGACACGCTGCCGTTGAAGCTTGCGTCGCCGTTGTACGTGGCCACGAGGTTCTTGGCTCCGGTGGTGGTCGACGTCAGGTTGCAGCTCGGGTTGGGCAGCGTGATGACGCAACTGTCGGTGCCGTCGCTGACCGTGATCGAACCGGCCGGCGTGCCCTGTCCCGGCGAGGTCACCGTGACCGACGCAGTCACCGCGTACGCCGTGTTCACGACCGACGGATCCGGCGTGTCGGCGGTGATGGCGGTTGTCGTGTTGGCCTTGTTGACCGTGGCGCTGCCGTTGCCGGGGCCGCTGCTCGCGCTCGCGAGGAATCCGTTCTGTGCCGCGAACGACGCGGTCACCGTGATCGGTCCGCCCACGGGGAGATTGGGTGACAGTGCGCACGTGCCGGACGACGCCGATCCCACCGGTGCGCCGAGCGCAGCGACGCAGCTGCTGGCACCTGCGTTGATCGTGACGTTGCCCGACGGCCCGGGACCGCCCGCGGCGGTGACGGTCGCAGTGACGCTCACGGACTGTCCGAATACGCTGGTCGACGGATTGACCGTGGTCACCGCCGTCGTCGTTCCAACGCTCGGCACCGCGGTGTTCGAGAATTCGGAGGTGTCGTTGACCTTGCAGTTCGCGATGCCCAGGATGCACAGCGCGATGTCCATCCAGCCGCCACCGGGGACGTTGGTGATGTCCGTGATGTCGGTCGCCGTCATCACGACCTGGCCGCCCGCAGCGCTCCCCGCGACGGATGCGGTGCAGCGCCCGCCCGGGCACGTCGGAAGGCCGCTGGCATTGGTCGTGATGACCTGCTCGCCGAGGAAGGTCATGCTCGTGGCGGTGTTGGGATCCGCCGAGTCGACCTTGAAGAACTCCATCCGGAACGTGGCCGGACCGTGGGTCTGGATCGTGTAGTCGAGCGACGTGCCGCTGCCCGTCGACGGAGGCGTGAATCCCGCGCAGGGCGCAGGCTCGAGCGGCGCTCCCGTGCAGATGACCGGTTGCGCCTGGTCGAGCTGCGCATACGGCCCACCGAGGAACTCGCCGTGCAACACGTTGGGCGCGTTCGGGGTGAAGTCGAGATCGATGCCAACGCCGGGATTGGGCAGGAACCCGCCCTTTGCGTTGCCGTAGATCTTGTTACGCTGGACGAGGTTGCTCCAGCCGTTGTTCGCGTTGCCGTTGCGAAACGCGATGCCGTTGCGTCCGTTGCCCGCGATGGTGTTGGCATCGGTAGCGCCCGCGCCGCCGATGATGGCGGTGCTCGCGCCGAAGTTGTAGATGCCGTCGGCGCCATTGCCGATCGCGAGGTTGCCCGCTAGTCCCGGATGCACGCCGATCGAATTGCCGATGACTTTGGTGCCGGTGACGCTGCTGCCCTTGATCACGATGCCATGACGGCCGTTGCCCGCGATCACGTTTCCGTCCCCGCTCCCACTGCCGCCGATGTCGACGTCCGAAACGGTGACGATGATGCCGTCGCCCGCGTTGCCGTAGGCCTTGCTCGCCAGCGGCGTGCCGACCGGAAACTCGCCGAGCCCGATCGTGTTGCCGCGGATCTTGATGCCCTTGCTCGTTCCGGTGACGACTATGCCCCCGCTGTCGGCGCCGAGCACGTCGGGGTCGGGATTGTTGGCGCCCTTGTTGTCGCTCACGACGTTGCCGGGGCCGATGATGAGCGCGATGCCGCTCGGGTTGACGTGACCGACGCTCGTGTCGGGCTTGGTGGCGACCGTGATGCCCGACTGTGCGTTGCCGATGTTGGCCGCCTGGGTCACGCTCGCGAGGCCGATGCGGTTGCCCATGATGAAGTTGGGCAGCGAGACGTTGCCGGCGTCGATCTGGACCCCGTTCACCCCATTGCCGCTGATGACGTTGTCGGGGCCGATCATGTTGGCGAATGGCTCGCCCACCATGCGCACGCCGGCCTGGGCGTTCGGCACCGCGAGGTTGCCGGTGAGGTCGGTGCCGATCATGTTGAGCGTGACGAATACGCCCGCTATGTTCTGGCTGAAGATCTCGACGCCATGCGCCCCATTGCCGGAGATCACGTTGCCCGAGATGAGCACGGGCCCGAGCTGGGCATTGGCGAGTACTGTCGTGAGCTGGCTTGCGAAGGTCGCGATGTCGGCGTAGCTCACGGGTTGCACGGGGAACAGCGCGTAGGTGTCGAGCAGGAACTGGCTCGTCACCTGCGAGTAGACGCGCGACGCGCCCACCGAGATGCCGCTGCCGCTGTTGGCAAGGATCGCGGACGTCGTCAGGCCGTCGTTGGCGACGCCGATGAAGTTGTTGATGAACGTCGACCCGTGGCCGTTGGCGGAGATGCCGTTGCCGTTGCATCCCACGATGACCATGTTGGCGATGGTCGAGCCGTTTGCGCCGGTGTTGAAGTGGCCGGTCGGGATGTCGCCGGTGTCGATGAGGTCGAAGCACGAGAAGTGGTTGACGCCGTTGTAGCCGTTGAGCGTCGTCCGCAGCGGCAGCGTCCCCGTGATGGTGAAGGGCGCGCGCATTTGCGCCAGGTTGCCGTTGAGCGTGACGACGGGAACCGTGAACGTGATGGTGTGCGATCCCGACCGGAAGTTGCCCTCCATGATCGCCGCGTTCAGCGTGCACTTGCCGTTGCTGTCGGCACAGGTGCCGTTGCCGGGCGCCACGTCGGCGCTGTAGCCGCCGTCGTTCACCACGAAGTTGTCGGCGCGCGCCGCGAGCGGGAAGGCGGCGAGTCCGGCAACGAGAAGAAGGCACGCGACGGCAGACCTGTTCGACATGGCAACGACCCTTTGTTTTCTTGGAGGCAACGTCGGAGCTACGAGCCGTTGCGCGCCGGCCCGGGCCGGGAGTTTAGCGCCTTCTCGCCGGCCCGTGTCGACCCTCCTGGGACATTCCCTGGCAACGTCAGCGGTCCGTTCGTCAGCCAGTGGCGGTTTCTGTGCGCCGGTACGCGAGCGCCTCCGCGACATGGCGCGCCTCGATGCCGGGCTCCGCGGCGAGGTCGGCGATCGTGCGAGCTACTTTCAGCACGCGGTGATACGAACGCGCCGACAGCGCGAGCTTGTTCGCGGCGCGCGCGAGCAGCGTGCCGCCGGCGGCGTCGGGCACGCAGTGCCGCATCACCAGCGCGGGCGGCAGCCGCGCGTTGCACGATTGCTGCCGCGATCGCTGGCGCTCCCGCGCGGCCGCCACGCGGGCGCGTACGTCGCCCGAGCGCTCGACGGATTCGGGCACAGACGAAGCGAGATCGGCGGCAGGCAGCGAGGGCACGTCGAGCGAGAGGTCGATGCGATCGAGCAGCGGGCCCGATACGCGCGAGCGATAGCGCGCGGAGGCGCTTTTAGATAGTGAAATGGAAAACTAGGTTTTCCGTACCGCACCGAGATAGCGAGTGCTCACACAACGGTATCACGCAGGCGAACATAGTGCAATTTGCCTATTCCCTATACGAACTACTTGAAATCGCCTTGGTGAGGGGCGGTTCGACTCAGAGCGGGTCGGCTTCTGCGTCCTTTGCTACCCGCCTAGGTCTGATGTGCTCCACCGATTTGAGAATTGCCTCGTAGGCACTTGCAAGACGCACGGTCTCCCGCTCCGCGCGGTATCGCGCGAAGGAATACACGTGGTGCTGAGGGGTCGGCGCGCCGGTCGGGGATGGAGTCGGCGCCGCCGGGGCCGAGAAATCAAGCTGGAGTTGTTCCGGCATTGTCATTTGCGGAAGCTCCTGGAGGAGGCGCGCTGTCTATAAGGCTGCGTTCCCGAAGCGATCTTACAACCAAACCTTCCAGTGCCGGAAGTGCCTCTAGGCTCTTTTCTAGCTTCGGGGTGGCAACATCAGGACTGATCCGAATCATCCGGCCGTCGGCTTTGCGCGAGTCTGGCTTCATTCGAAACAAACTGAGGTATCGAGATGGTGCAACGCCATCAAACGGCACGATTCGTACTCGGTCAGTAGATTCCTCGCTCTCCGAGATCGCGTCACCATGAAGTTTAGTCGCCAAGCTCTTCTTATAGGGCTCGATGTAGTACACCGCCTTGATACCCGCCGCCACGATGTGCCTTGCGCACGCGTGACATGGATAAGTCGTGACATAGATACGACCGCCGTGCACGCGATCACCTTTCTGCCTGAGCGCAGTGAGAATTGCGTGCATCTCAGCATGAACTGAGCGAGAGAATTCGATCAAGGCTCCGAGTTTCTTGTCTTCGCGAACCTTGTCGATGGCATCCGCCTTCTTGGCTGCGGGAATTAGATCGCCAAGTGTGTCGACGATCCGGGATGCAAGTAAGCTCTTTTCCTCGTCGTTGTAGCACTTGCCACCATTATTCCAGCACCTCATGTCGCGTTGGCCAGTAGGGTCTGTCGCTAGGTCGGTGACATACAAATCTCCAAATGCCCGCGGCACATCATTCCATCCGATGGCGAGAATCTCGCCCTCGTCGTCGGTAACAGCCGCGCCGACCTGCCTGGACAAGCAGGCAGAATTTCCCGCTGCCGAAGCAGCGGCGTACATCGCTGTTTCTGCACGGGTCGGCGTAATCACTTTCGTTGCGAGGATTAGATGCAGAAAGCGCTCCACCCTTCCTCTAAGCAACGCTTCTGTATTCGACTCCATGCGTAAGAAAAAATCGCACTGCGGAAACGTATCTCGTACCGCCTGACCTTCGGCTATTTCCTCGCCGGAATCCCGGTCGATCAATGTCCCGATTTCGGCAGCGGTCAACCCCTGGTTTGCCAATGCGCGCTCACGGCTGTCCACGGGCGCAAACACACCGATCACGTAGAGGGCTTCCCGATACACGGTCCGCAGCAGTTCCAGCTCGCCCTGGTTCTTGATCGAGTCGATGATGTGACACACTCTGCGAGGGATGAAACGTTCCGCTCCAGCCTCCTTGCCATTGAGTTCGCGGTCCAGACGAATTTCGTTTACGGCCAACTCCGCAAGGACGCTAGCTCCATGCAACTGCCGCATCTGGTTGCCCAACGTAATGAGATCGTGTCTACGCTGGGCGGGATTCTCGCGTATGGGACGGTTCGCGCGACGCGCTTGCGCCACAATGAAGTTGCTCAACCGGATGACTTCGCATTTCTCGTAGCTAAACGTTGTCGCTAAGACATCCTTCACCATGTCAGCCACATCGTGCAGCGGCGACCCTATTGGGCCGCACAACGCAATGACCAACTCCGCTGTGTGAGTGGACGTAAGCACTTCTTGCGTCGGAGGGCCGGCAAAGAGATCGCGGTTTGCGGACGCCTTCTCATCCCGCGCATTTACCTGCTTAAATGGAGTGGACATGTCTCAGCTCCTGTCAGGCACTTCGGACTGATGGCGCAAGATCAAACAGGAAGCCCTGTCATGAACCGCGCGTTGGGGGCAATCGGCAAAGAGCTTACCGGGCTGAAATGGAAAGCAAGTGATGTGCCAAACCTAGCAACTTGGGCTTGAGCGGCTCACTTGGTGCGGGTCAGGAAGATTTCGACTGCCGGCGCAGTGCTAGTTGCTAAGGGACGACCATAAACGCGAGATCGCAGTGAAACATCTAAATCTGCTCAACGAGTTTCGAGAACTCATGTCGCAATTGGTGACGCAAGTTGAAGCGTCAACTGCGATGAGCCAGTTTGACGTTCACAAGGTCTCCGAAAATCTAATGCTCGGCGTACTCCGCGAACTCTACGGCTGGACGGGACTGCGCAACCTAAACGCGGATGACAAGGTCAATTTCCCCGGAATTGATCTCGCGGACGACGCAGCAGGCGTGGCGGTTCAGATCACGGGCAGCAACTCTCTCGACAAGGTGAAGGAGACCATACAAGCCTTTCTTTCCCATGACTTGGACAAGCGCTATCAGCACTTGAAGGTATAAGTGCTGACGCGCAAGCAGAATAGCTACTCGCAGACTTCGATTGACCAAGTTGGACAGGGGCGAATCTCGTTCAACGCGTCGCGCGACATCTTGGACTTCCGCGACCTCTGCGGCAAAGCCGCGAACGTAGAGCCAAGACAGCTTTCGAGTGCCCTAGAGGTAGTTCGGTCGTTCATGCGGGGTGGAATCTCCGCAGGCTTGTCCACGGAGGATTTCGATCCTCCGGCGTGGCCCGTCGAGCAAGCTTTCCTCAATCTAATGGAGGTCTACTTTCCACAGACGCTGTACATCGCGGATTTGCGGGATCGTAGAGGTCCAGCAACGGTCAAACACGGTCGTGACGAGCGAAAGATGCTCCGGTCGACAATCGAGGAGTTGAACCTTCGGGTGCCTTCGAGCTACGAGGTGTGGAATCGACAGCTAATCACTTTCCATCCTCTGGACGATAGTCAAGGCCCTTTCGCTCGCTTAGTCGAACTGGGAACGGTAACGCCGTTGGCGCCAAAGGAGTTCCACGAAAACAACGTCGACCAAGAGCGAGTATTCAAGTCGCTGCTTCGCTTTACACTTCAGCAGAAGCTCCACAAACATCGTGTGCGATGGTTTCACAAGGATGGGCTCTTCGCTTTCCTGCCAATCGCCGACGATGATCTGCTTCGAGAGGAAACCTGGACCGGTCACAAGAAGGCGTCGCGTCGCGTGTTCGAGAGGAAGCTCAATAAGAAGGATTCGGACAAGACATTCATCTGCAAGCATTTCGCCTTTGCCACCGACTTTGTGCTTGACAGTGGTCATGCGTACGTGGCGCTCACGCCCGACTGGTATTTCAGCTACGGGGACGACTATCGGAGATCACGGTACGCTGACGAGTCATTGAAGTGGCTGAAGCGGAAGGAAGTGAACCGCACCGTTACTGATCACTTTCGCTTTCTGTCTTCATGGCTCACGAGTCTCGACAAGGATGATCTTTTCGATTTAGCTCAGGGCGCATCCCCCACTCTGACGTTTGGCGAGATTCCGGGGTTTCACAACCATCCTGTGGTGCCCGATGACACCTGGTTGCCGCTCCGCAATGAGGACGACGATGACGAGGACTCACCGATCAAGGGGCTCTTCGACGCGCCATGAAACTTGAACACATCGACGAGCCACGACTGCGCTTTGCAGCAGGCGATCACATATGTCCACGCAAAGGAATAGCAACCTACGGCGTATACGACCGAGGTATGGGGGCTCGCCGCAACGACTTGATGATCGGAGCCGTCGGCACCGCCGCCTGCATTGAATCGCTGGCCGATTGGATCAGCACGTGCGGCGGTGAAATACCTCCGATGCCGGATGCGAAGCAACCCAACCTACGTTTGGGCTTCCCCGGGTTCGGGGTGGGTCATGGCTTCGATGCCAAGCTCGTATTTG
>CAZIZD010000008.1:0-3390 GCA_964543615.1 uncultured Alcaligenaceae bacterium
CCAGCGCCCGATCTGCCGCTCGAAGTAGTTGCCGGGCTTGCCGTAGTCGGCGAGTCCGATGGCGGCATAGTCGACGCTGTGCAGGCGCGCGATCACGGCGTTGATGTCGTCCCACAGCGCGGTGCGCTCCCGCGTGGGGAGCTCGGGCAGCGCCGGATTCCAGAACTGCCGCCCCTGCGCGAATCCCATCACGAAGAA
Source organism: uncultured Alcaligenaceae bacterium (assembly GCA_964543615.1). GTDB lineage: Bacteria > Pseudomonadota > Gammaproteobacteria > Burkholderiales > Casimicrobiaceae > VBCG01. The sequence goes on from CAZIZD010000008.1 coordinate 199, forward strand.
CGGCGTGCCGAGAAGGCTGCGGTCGTCGCAGAAGCAATACGTCGGCGGTACGGGAACACCGGTGCCGGCGAGCGCCGTCATGACGCGATACTCGCGGTCGACCGCGTGCGCAGACGGCAGGAGCTCGCCCTCCGGCTGCTTGCGCAACACGTAGCTGCCGCCCGGGGTCTTCACCCGGAAAGTGGGGTTGGACTGCCCGCCCTGGATGGGCTCGATGGCGATGCGATCGCCAATACCCGGGACGTGGGCACGCAGGTACTCGCCCAGCAGGGCCTCGTTGCGCAGGATCATGCGCAAAGTATAGGCGCGATCAGCGCCGTTCGAGCGTGGCGTCGACGTACCAGGCGTGATGCCAGCGAACGCGAGCCACGACGGTGCCGGTTCCCTCACGCGGCGCCGCGAACGTGCAGACGAGGCTCACGTCGCCGTCCTCCGCGAACAGCGAGACCTTGCTCCCCGGCTCGCATGCGATGGGAGCATCGTCCATGCGCAGCGCGATCGACGCGGAGGTGTCGTCGTGGCTGCCGCTGAACCGTGCGACGAACTGAAACCGGTCGCCCTTGGCAATGCTCCGGAGTTCGCATGCGATCTCGCGCATGACCGGCTTCTCGTCGACATCCCGGCACGCGACGGGCTCCGCAGCCTGCGCCGTCCCGATCGTCGCGCGCATGGCACCGAGCATCGCCGGCCCCGCCAGCAGGAGCCACACGAGGCAGAGGGCCGCAAGCGATACGAGCACGGCGGCGCTGCCCAGGTCCTTCGCCCGCTTGGACAGGCGATGGGTGTCGAATCCGATGCGATCGATGGCCGCTTCCACGCTCGAGTTCAAGAGCTCGACGACGAGCACTAGCAATACCGCAGCGATGAGCATGACGCGTTCGACGTTGGTCACGTCGAGGAGGCAGGCGAGCGGAATCAGGATGGCCGCGAGTGCCACCTCCTGCCGGAACGCGCTTTCGTGCCGGAATGCGAGCGCGAGGCCCGAGAGAGAGTAGAGGAATGCGTTGAAGAGCCTGCGCAGGCCGCGGTGGCCCTTGTGCGGACTCTCCGCGAGGTCGATCTCAGGCATGCACGGGATGCAGGTTGGACACGAACTGAGCCGTGCAGCGGGCCCACGACGATTCCCTGGCATGCGACGCGACGTCGTCGCGCGAAAGGTCGAGCGCAGCGAGCGCCGCCTGCCGCAGGTCATGGTCGAGGATGCCGGACACGCCGTGACGCACGACGTCGACCGGGCCTGTCACCGGGAACGCGGCCACGGGCGTGCCCGAGGCCATCGCTTCCAGCATGACGAGGCCGAAGGTATCGGTGCGGCTCGGAAACACGAACACATCCGCCTGCCGGAAGTGCCAGGCAAGATCCTCGTCCGTCTTCATGCCGAAGAACGACGCGTCAGGGAACCGGCGCTGCAGGTCGCTGCGTGCAGGGCCGTCACCCACGACCCACTTGGTGCCGGGCAGTTCGAGCGACAGAAAGCCTTCGATGTTCTTCTCCACTGCGACCCGGCCTGCGTACAGGAAGACGGGGCGCTTCACGTCGGACGTGTGCTCGCCCGGTCGGAAGAGCTCGGTATCCACACCCCTCGACCACATCGCGAGGTTGCCGAATCCCCGCTCTTCGAGTCGCCGGCGGATGTCGTTGGTCGCCACCATCAGCTGCTTGGACGGCGCATGGAACCATCGCATCCAGCGATACGCGAACTCGACCGGAAGCCGGGTCCGGGCGTGAATGTACTCCGGAAACTGCGTATGGTAGGCGGTCGTGAACGGACGGCCCGTTCGCAGTGCATGCGTGCGCGCGGCGAGGCCCAGCGGTCCCTCGGTGGAGACGTGGAGGGCGGAAGGATCGAAGGCTTCGATCGTCTCCGCAACGCGTCGCCCCGGCATGACGGAAAGGCGGATCTCGGGGTAGGTGGGACAGGGAATCGTTCGAAATCCGTTGGGCGTAAGCGTCGCCACCTCGTGCCCCGCCCTCGTCAGCTCGCGGATGGTGTTGCGCAGGGTGACCACCACGCCGTTCACTTGCGGCGCCCAGGCGTCGCTCACGATCATGATGCGCATGCTGCCTCCTCCACATCGGGTTGGATGACCCAGCGGCTCGCCGTCGCGGCGTCGCTCCAGCGCACGACCGACAGCTCGCCCTCGTGGCTTTCGACGATGGCCGTCAGGCTCTCGACCCAGTCGCCCGAGTTGCAGTACAGGATGTCGCCGATCGTCCTGACCTCGGCATGATGGATATGGCCGCAGACCACGCCGTCGAAGCCGCGGGTCTTGGCATCGCGCGCGAGGGCGTCCTCGAACGCGGTGATGTAGCTCACCGCATTCTTCACCCTGAGCTTCAGGAATTGCGAGAGCGACCAGTAAGGCAGGCCGAGCCGCGCGCGCAGCGCATTGAAGTGCTGGTTGAAGTGAAGAATCACGGTGTAGAGCTGGTCCCCTAGAAGTGCCAGCCACTTGGCACACGTAACGACGGCGTCGAACCTGTCCCCGTGCGTGACCAGCAGGCGCCGCCCATCCGCGGTCGTGTGGACGGCTTCTTCCCGGATGGCCACCCCGCCGAAGTCGACGCCGACGTAATGCCGGGCCGCTTCGTCGTGATTGCCGGGGACGTAGACCACGCGCGTTCCCTTGCGCACCTTGCGCAGCACCTTTTGCACCACGTCGTTGTGCTGCTGGTGCCAGTACCACCGGCGCTTGAGCTGCCAGCCGTCGACGATGTCGCCGACGAGGTAGAGGTAGTCCGAATCCGTGACGCGCAGGAAGTCGAGCAGCGCCGCGGCCTGGCATCCCGGGGTGCCGAGGTGGGTGTCGGAGATGAAGATCGCGCGAAATCGCACGAGAGCCTCGTCGTGCAATTCAAGTCCGCCGGGAACTACCGGGGCCATCGCGTTGATTGCATGAGCATGGCCGCCACGGTAGCGTCCCCCGGTGACAGGCACGCGTCGTCATCGTTGCCGGATCGTGACGGGGCCGTCACGGGTGTGTCATGCAAGTCGCCTACGCTCGCAGGCGATTCCATCCACTAAGCGCCGCCCGTGCAGAGTTCCCTCCAGTCGTCGCGCGCCACGGCAGGCGATCCCTTTCGCGACACCTCCGCCCGCTGGGTCGTCGAAGGCGGACCGCTCGCCGGCACCGTCCTCGATGTCCATGTCCGCGCCGACGGGTCGGTCGAATGGCGCTTCGCGGCGGGGCC
>CAZIZD010000008.1:3400-12253 GCA_964543615.1 uncultured Alcaligenaceae bacterium
GGCGGGGCCGGCACAGGGCCGCGTCGGGCGGGCGCGCACGTTTTCGCACCAGCCTGTGCGGGAAGGCCTGGCCGCAGTCTGGTTTGCGCTCGGCACCGACGCCGTCTCCGCAACCGTGGACCTCGTGTCGCGGCGATTCACCGGCTTCGTGACCGACGGAACGCGCGCAGTCGCCGTGTCCGGCGACATTCACCCGCTGTAACGCGCTGCCATGCCTTTGTAACGATACGCACATACGCTTCGTGGTGTCGGATCAACAGGAGCTTTCATGGCGGACCCGAGCCTTGCCCGCGCCGTACAGCCGGATCGTGGCCTAAGCCTCGACGCGAGCGTCATTCGCGACATATTCACGCACGCCAAGCCGCTCGGCCATCACGAGTCGGAGGACGACCTCAACCTCGGCTTCGGCTTCCTGTACTACGGGCTCGTGCGCACGCTGCGGCCGCGCCACGTGCTCGTCATCGGCTCGGGATTCGGCTTCAGCGTCGTCTGCCTCGCGCTCGGGCTCAAGGACAACGACCGGGGCGCCATTGACTTCGTGGACCCGTCCTACTCGGTGCTCAAGGACGGCCCCTTCAAGACCGTGGGCGGCACCTCGCAGTGGCATGACCCCGACCAGGTACGCAAACGCTTCGCCCGCTTCGGGGTCGAGCACATCGTCACTCACCATCGCCAGCGCAGCGACGAGTACTTCGCGGGACTGGAGACGTCGGCGTCCCTGCCGATCGACCTCGCCTTCATCGACGGCAGCCACGCCTACGCCGACGTCCGCGCCGACTTCCTGGGCGCGCTGCGACACGCGCGCAAGAACAGCTACATCCTCATGCACGACACCAACATCTACGTGCGCGAGATGGTGCGCCATGCCGGCGTGAAGCGCTGGCTTCGCGTCGTGCAGCGTTACCCCTACGCATTCGAGACCATCGATTTTCCGTTCGCTTCGGGCGTGGCGATGGTCCGCGTGGTCGACAAGGACGCATGGAAGCATTCGACGCCGGCGTCATAGGCTTCGGCGCGGCCCTGCTCGCCGCGGCGGCCTACGTTTACTGGCGCTACGTCTGGTTCTTCCGCAATCCGCCGCGCACGCCGCCCGCAGGACCGGGATTGGTTTCGGCGGCCGACGGGACCGTGGTCTACGTGAAGCGGTTCGCCGGCCACGACGACGTGATCCACGTCAAGCAGGGACTCGCGGCGCGGCTCACCGACATCGTCGCCGAGGACCTGCCGCTGCCCAAGCTGGTGATCGGCGTGTTCATGAGCCCCTTCGACGTGCATTTCAACCGCGCGCCCCTCGACGGCACGGTGTCGTTCGTGCGCCATCATCCCGGGCACGGCGCCAACGTGCACATGGGGCCGATGCACTGGCGCATCCTCGCCCGCCGCCCGCCCTACTACGAGGGCAGCACGCACATCGTGCGCAACGAGCGCACGGTGACGCGGATCGACGGCGACCTGCGCGGCGTGCCGCTCGCGTGCTATGTCGTGCAGATCGCCGCGCGAACGGTGGCCGGCATCGACAGCTACGTGACGCCCGGCGACCCCGTGCAGCGCGGCACGATCTTCGGCATGATCCGCATCGGTTCGCAAGTGGATATCGTGATCCCCTTGCGCGACGATCTCAGCGTGCGCGTCGCGCCCGGCGAGCGCGTCCGGGCCGGAGAAACGGTACTCGTGGACTGAGCGCGGTGCGCTTGACCGCCGTGGACGCGGGATTCCATTGATCGGCCCCGCTGCCAGGGTCATGCCCCAAGGCGGTGCTCCGGCACGCGGCCGCGGCCGTCAGATCGCCTTCGAGAAGTGCACGGGCGTGGCCGTGCGATCGAGATAGGCGTCGAAGCACATTGCGATGTTGCGCAGGAGCAGCCGTCCGTGCGGACGCACGACGATGCGGTCGGCCTCCACCGCCACGAAGCCGTCGTCGACGATGGGCTGGAGCGCGGCCAGGGCCTCGCGGAAGTAGGCGCGGAACGCGATGTCGTAGCGATGCTCCAGCTCGCGGATGGGCACCTCGCCTTGGCACATGATGCGCTGGATGACGTCGGCGCGGACGATGTCGTCGCGGCTCATCCTCATCCCTCGGCAAACCGGCAGCCGCCCTTCCGCGAGCGCCGCGTGCCACGCGGGCAGGTCGCGCGGATTCTGGCTGAACGTGTTGCCGACGTGCGAGATGGCGCTTGCCCCGAAACCGATGAGATCGCTCTCCGCGTGGGTGGTGTAGCCCATGAAGTTGCGGTGCAGCGTGCCCGCGGCCAGTGCCTGCGAGAGCTCGTCGTCGGGCAATGCGAAGTGGTCCATTCCGATATATACGTAGCCGGCATCCGTCAGCTTCTGGATGGCGAGCATGAGGAGCTCGAGCTTCGCCTCGGGCGGCAGCAGCCACTCGGCCGCGATTCGCTTCTGTGCGACGAACAGGCGCGGCAAGTGCGCATAGCCGTACACCGCGAGGCGATCGGGGCGCGTTGCGATGACCGTGTCGAGCGTCCGGCCGAACCCTTCGTGCGACTGCTTGGGCAGCCCGTAGATGAGGTCGACGTTGACCGAGCGCATGCCGTTCTTGCGGCACGCCTCGATGATCGAGAGCGTCTGGTCCACCGACTGGATGCGGTTGACAGCCTGCTGCACCGCGGGATCGAAGTCCTGCACGCCGAGGCTCGCGCGGTTGAAGCCGATGTCCGCGAGCTGCGCGACGTCTTCGACCTTCACGGTGCGCGGATCGAGCTCGATCGAGATGTCGCGATCGTCGCTCTCGGTGAAACTGAACTTGCCGCGAAGCGTGTCCACTACCTCGCGCAGGTTGTCGGGCGACAGGAAGTTGGGCGTGCCGCCGCCGAAGTGCAGCTGCACGACCTCGCGGTCGGGATCGAACATCGCCGCGGCAAGCTCGATCTCGTGGTATAGCGACGCGAGGTAGGGGCCGATGCGCGTCTTGTCACGCGTGATGATGCGGTTGCATCCGCAGTAGAAGCAGGGGCTGGTGCAGAACGGCACGTGCACGTACAGCGAGAGCTTGCGCGGAATCGGATCGCCGTTGCTCTCGCGCGCCGCCTCCCGGAACGAGTTCTCGTCGAACTTGGGCGAGAAGTGAGGAGCCGCAGGGTAGGACGTGTAGCGCGGACCCGGGCGGTCGTAGCGGCGGAGGATGTCCGCGGTAAGGGCAGCGGTGACCATGGGGCGAAGCATCTCGCAAACAGGACGCGACCCGCCTTGACGGAGGTCAACCGGGAGCTTTCGCCGGCGGCGGCTTGCTGCTACAGTTTGTCCAAGCTGAGAAACGCTGTTCACATATGCGAACGACCGAGGTCAAGTCCGCCGGCCGCATCCTCGACGTCCTCGAACTCCTCGCGGGGCTTCCGCAAGGTATCCGCTTGAGCGATCTCGCGCGGACGCTGGCGATTCCCAAGAGCAGCGCCTCGGGCCTTCTCGGGACGCTCGTCTCACGTGGTTATGCCGAGTCGTCGGCCGGCGGCTATCGCCTTGCCAACGGCTATCGCGGCGAGAGCTGGGTCGGCGGCATCACCGGCACTCTGCTGCGCGCCGGGCAGCCGATCATGGAGCGCCTCGTGGCGGACACCGGCGAGTCGGCGTTCCTCGGGGTTGCGACTTCGACGTTCGAGGTTCGTTACGTCGCCAAGGCCGTGAGCGCGAATCCGCTGCGCTACGACGTCGAACTCGCCTCGCTGCGCCCCGCGCATTCCACCTCCATCGGCCAGGTGCTGCTCGCTTCGCTCGCACCCGATGCACTCGACGACTACTTCGCGCACCACGACCTCGCGCGCGCGGCGGGCCGCCCTGCCCTCAGCGAACGCACGCTGCGCCGCGCGCTCGCGCAGGCGCGCGAGGATGGCTACGTCACCATCGCCGACAGCCACGTCGCGGGAACGTCGGGCGCGGCCGCGCCCGTGATCGCCGGCGGCCGCACCGTAGCGGGCCTCGCCATCATCGCCCCCACCGCACGCTTCAATGCCGCGCGCAGCAAGATCGTGCCGCGCGTGGTCGCGGCCGCGCGCGACCTCGGCCGCGCTATCGGGAGTCCTGCATGACGGCCGCGCGAAGCGTGGTCGTGGTCGGCGCGGGCATCGTCGGTGCAGCCACCGCACTCGTGCTGCAGCGCCGCGGTCTCGCGACGACCCTGGTCGACCAGGGCGAGCCCGGCATGGGGTGCTCATACGGCAATGGCGGCGCGATCAGTCCCGACTTTTGCGTACCTGCCGCGCTGCCGGGCATGCTGAAGCGCGTTCCGCGGTGGTTCGCCGATCCCGAAGGTCCGCTCGTCGTGCGCTGGCGCCGCGCGCCGGTCGCGGCACCTTGGCTCCTCCGCTGGATCCGTGCCTCGCGCCCGGAGAACGTGCAGGCCTCGTCCGTGGCGCTGCGCGCCCTGCATGCGCCGAGCCTCGATCGCTACGACGCGCTCCTGGGTTCGCACGCCGACGGACTCATCGAGAAGACCGGGCAGATCTACGTGTGGCGCTCGGCTGCGGCCTCGCCGACGGAAGCGGTCGCCCGTGCGCTTCGCGAGCAGCACGGCGTGGTCACCCGCGCCCTCGACGAGAACGAGATCCGCGAGATCGATCCCGACCTCGCCCCCGGCTTCACGCGCGGCCTCTTCTTTCCCGACAACGGGCACACGGTCAATCCGCTGCGCCTCGTGCAAACGCTCGTGCGCCTGTTCGTCGAAGCGGGCGGCAAGGTCGAGCGGCGCCGGGTGGCGCGCTTCGAGGTCGCGGATGGCAGAGCCACGTCCCTGCGTTGCGAAGGCGCGACGGGACTCGCGGCAGACGCGTTCGTGCTGGCGATGGGCATCGAGTCGCGTGCACTCGCGTCCGTGCTCGGCAATCGCGTGCCCCTCGAAGCGGAGCGCGGGTATCACGCCATGCTGCCCAACCCCGGCGTGCGCCCTCGCATCAAGATCAGCAACCGCGACCACATGTTCGGACTCACCCCCATGGAGCACGGCGTGCGCATCTCGGGCACCGTCGAATTCGCGAGCCCCGGCGCGCCCATGGACGAGCGCCGCGCGCGGGCGCTGCTCGCGCACGCCAAGCGCATGTACCCGGCGCTCGATGGCGGCGGCGCGCAGTTCTGGATGGGCAGCCGGCCTTCCACGCCGGACAGCCTTCCCGTGATCGGTCCGTCACGGCGCGCATCCAATGTGATCCATGCCTTCGGCCATGGCCACACCGGGCTCACCGGCGCGCCGATCACTGCCGAGCTCGTGGCGTCGGCCATCGCGGGAGCGCCACCTCCAATCGATCCCGCGCCCTATCGCGCGACCCGCTTTTGAAAGTCACGCCATGACCGAACCTGCCCACAAGCCCTACGCGATCGGCGTCGACACCGGTGGCACGCACACGGACCTCGTCCTCGCCGGCAACGGCACGCTGGCGACCCTCAAGGTTCCGAGCACACCTGAGGACTTGAACATCGGCATTCTCGAAGGCGTGGATGCGCTCCTCGCGCAAGCCGGCGTGGGTGTCGAGGAAGTGGGTCGCTTCGTCTATGCGAGCACCTACGTGACGAACCTGTTCGTCGAGGGCAAGGAAGGCGGCATCGGCCTCCTCACCACGGCGGGCTTCCGCGACGTTCTCGAGATCGGACGTGCATCGCGCAAGCCCGACGTCTATGACATCCACTGGCGGCCTGCGAGGCCGCTCGTGCCGCGCAACCTGCGTCACGACGTCGTCGAGCGCATCGATCATCGCGGCACGATCCTCACGCCGCTCGACGAAGACTCGGCGCGCGCCGCGCTCCGCGCGCTTGCAGCTGCGGGCGTCCGGAGCGTCGCGGTGTGCTTCCTCCACGCCTACGCCAATCCCGTCCACGAGCGCCGCGTCGCGGAGATCGCGCGGACCGAGTTTCCGTCGCTCGACGTTTCGATTTCTTCGGACGTCGTGCGCGAGTTCCGCGAATTCGAGCGCACCAGCACCACGTGCGTCAACGCGTTCATCCGCGGACCGATCGCACGTCATCTGGCGGGCCTGGGCGAGACGCTGCGCCTGCGTGGCATCGACGCGCCCAACTACATCATGCAGGGCAACGGTGGCGTGTCGACGTTCGCCACGGCCTCGCAGTCGCCGACCGCGGTGGTGCACTCGGGGGTGATGGGCGGCATGGTCGGCGCGACCGCGCTGGGCAACGCCTGCGGCGTGCGCAACCTCATCACGCTCGACATGGGAGGCACGAGCGCGGACGTCTCGCTCATCGCCGACGGCACGCCGCTCCTCACCAACCGCAGCCGCATCGGGCCACATCCGCTGCTCGTGCCCACGCTCGACATGGTCACGATCGGCGCGGGCGGCGGCTCCATCGCGTGGGTCGAGGGCGGCTTCGGCTTGCGGGTCGGACCGCATAGCGCGGGCTCGGTGCCCGGACCTGCGTGTTACGCGCAGGGCGGCACAGAGCCCACCGTCACCGACGCCAACCTCGTGCTGGGGCGTCTCAACGCCTCGTACTTCCTGGGCGGTGCGCGCGCGCTCGACCTGCCGCGCGCGACGGAGGCAATCCGCACGAAGATCGCCGAGCCGCTCGGCATGACGCTCGAAGCGGCCGCGTTCGGCATCATCGCGATTGCCGAAGCGCACATGGCGGACGCGATCCGGCTGGTCTCGGTCGAGCGCGGACTCGATCCGCGCGACTTCACGCTCGTGGCCTTCGGCGGCGCCGGCCCGTTGCACGCGGTGCGCCTGGCCGAGGCGCTTTCGATCGGCAGCGTGCTGGTGCCGCCTGCGCCGGGCAACCTTTCCGCCATGGGACTTCTGTGCGCCGACGTGCGCCACGATCTCGCGCGCACGCTGCTGCACAGGCTCGCGAGCGACTTCCTGCCGCGCGCGCGTGCCGTGTACGACGAACTCCTCGAGGAAGCCGCCGCGGCGCTCGCCTCGGACAGCGTTCCTCCGGCGGATCGTCAGTGCACGCTCTCCGCGGACCTGCGCTACCAGGGCCAGAACTACGAGCTCACCATTCCCGTCACTGACCGCGACCTCGCGCAGGGCTTCGGCGATCTAGTGGTGCGCTTCAACGACCAGCACCGGCGCATCTACGGCTACCAGCTCACGGGGCGCGAAGTGCAGCTCGTCAACGCGCGCGTGACGGCCGTGGGCAGGACACAGCACGCGCGCTGGCCGACGCAGCCGGCCGGCGCGCCCGCGCAACCCATCGCAAGGCGCAGCCTGCGGGTCGACCCGCAGATGCGCGTCGAGGCCCCCGTCTATCGCTTCGACGACCTCTCGCCCGACCAGGCGCTCGCGGGCCCCGCCATCGTCGAGTATCGCGGAAGCACGCTGTTCCTCCCATCGGATTGGAACGCTCGCATCGACGAGCGACGCAACGCGCATCTCGTGCGCGCGTCGTCGCTGCCCGCATCGAGCGCGCCGGTCGCAAGCAAGGAGACGGCATGAACGCCTTTCGCTCGACCGTCGACCCGGTCACCCTGGAGATCGTCCGCAATGGCCTCAAGGCGATCGCGCAGCGCATCACGCGGCGCATGATCCGCTCCGCCAACTCGTTCATCGTGAAGGAGATGGAGGACTGCTCCGCGTCGATCTTCGACGCGCAGGCGCAGCTCCTTGCGGAAGAGGCGGGCCCGCCGATCCAGCTCAACACCGTGGGCGTGTGCCTCAAGACGATCCTCGCCCACTACCTTCCCATCGAGGCGTGGAAGGAAGGCGACGTCGTCATCACCAACGACCCTTACGCCGGCGACGGCTCGCTCGCGGCCACGCACACGAACGATTACCTCGCCTTCCATCCGCTTTTCCACGAAGGTGAGCTGGTGGCGTTCTCGGGCCTCATGGTGCACCACTTCGACATCGGCGGCATGAACATGGGCACGCGCGGATGGGGCACCGAGATCTACCAGGAGGGCCTGCGCATCCCGCCGCTCAAGATCGTCGAGGAAGGCGAGCTCGACGGCAAGGTGCTCGAGATCATCCTCACCAACACGCGCACGCGCGAGATGCTCGAGAACGACCTCATGTCGCAGATCTCGAGCGTGAAGGTGGCGGCCGATGACGTGCTGCAGCTCTTCCGCAAGTACGGCAGCGCGACCATGAAGGCGTGCTTTCGCGAGCTCATCGACTACTCGGAGCGCCGCACGCGCGAAGCGCTCGCCGCGATCCCCGACGGCACCTACCGTCACGAGGAGCCGGTCCTCGACGACGGCGCCAAGGGCGGGCCGTACTGGCTGCGCCTCGCGCTCACCAAGCATGGCGACAGCGTGACCCTCGACTTCTCCGGCACCGATCCACAGGTCAAGGGACCCATCAACAGTCCGCTCGCCACGACCCACGCGGCCGTGTTCTACGCGATGCGGTGCGTGACGGATGCGTCGATCCCGAGCACCGAGGGCTGCAAGAAGCCCATTGCAATCGTCGCGCCGCCGGGAACGCTCGTGAACGCGCGCAGCCCCGCGGCGGTGTACCAGCGCATGATCGTGTGCCACTCGATCGTCGACCTGGTCATGGGGGCGCTCGCGCAGGCGGTTCCGGAGCGGGTGATGGGCGACTCGTGCGGCTGCCTGTACAACTACACGATCGTCACGCACCCCGAGACGCACCGGCGCACCGTGTTCGGCGAGGTCGTGCCCGGAGGCATCGGCGCGACGTCGCGTGCGGACGGCATCGAGGTGGTGGCGTGCCACGTCACCAACTGCCACATCCCGCCCACCGAGGCGATCGAGATGGAGTCGCCGGTGCTCTACATCCGCCGCGAGATGCGCGTGGACTCGGGCGGGCCTGGCATGTTCCGCGGCGGCGTAGGCCAGCGGCTCTCGTACCGCATCCTGGGCGAGTCGCCCGAGCTGCAGCACACGTCGCAGAAATCGGTGTCGCTGCCCCAGGGTGTCGCGGGCGGCAAGCC
>CAZIZD010000008.1:12263-27070 GCA_964543615.1 uncultured Alcaligenaceae bacterium
GGGCGACGGCGGCCGCTGGATCATCAACGAGTCGCTCGAAGGCGAGCATCGGCTGTCGCACGCGATCGGCGACATCGAGCCGTTGCACGTCGGCGACACCGTGACGCATTACACGCCGGGCGGCGGCGGCTACGGCGACCCGATGCGCCGCGATCCGCGCGCTGTCGCCCGCGACGTGCAGCTCGGATTCGTGACAGCCAAGGCCGCGCTGCGCGAGTATGGCGTTCGCGTCGACCCTGTCACCTTCGAAGTGGCGGAGCTCGTCCGCTGATCTTTCCTGTCCCTCGCGTCCAAGGAGCCGTCATGCGCCCGTTGCCCACGATCCTTCGCGTTGTCCTCGCGGTCCTTCTCGCGTGTGCGCCTTTCGGCACCCGAGCGGCCGACTGGCCGACCCAGCCCATCAAGCTCATCGTGCCGTGGGCAGCCGGAGGCTTCACCGACGTGTTCGGCCGCATCATCGCGGAAAAGCTCACGAAGTCTCTCGGCCAGCCGGTGGTGGTCGAGAACAAGCCGGGGGCGAGCGGCGGCATCGGCAGCGAGCTCGTCGCACGCGCGGCTCCCGACGGCTACACGCTGCTGCTCCACACCAGCGACACTCTGGTGTGGAACGTGGGCATGGCCGACGCGTTCGCATCCGATCCCGCGAACAACCAGAAGCCCACGTACGACCCGATGAAGGACTTCACGCACGTGACGCTCATGGGGACGCAGCCCGTGCTGTTCCTCGTCGGCGCGCAGGTGCCCGCGGGAACGCTCAAGGATTTCGTGGCGCTCGCCAAGGCCAAGCCAGGCACGGTCTCCTATGGATCGTCCGGGGAAGGCAGCGCAGTGCACCTCGCGATGGAGAGCTTCTCTTCGCAGGCCGGCATCAAGATGATCCACGTCCCCTACAAGGGCATCAATCCGGCGCTCATGGACGTGCTCGCGGGGCAGGTGCAGGCCCTGTTCCTCAGCGTGCAGGGCGCCGGCGGGAATCTCTCGAACGGCAAGCTGAAGGCGCTCGGCATCACGTCGCAAAAGCGCGCGCCGCTCGTGCCCGACATCCCCACCATCGCGGAGCAGGGCTATCCCGACTTCCAGCTCACGCTCTGGTACGAGATCGTGGGACCGAAAGGGATGCCTCAGGACATCGTCGACAAGCTGAACCGCGCGGTCAAGGCGGCGCTCGCCGAGCCCGACGTCAAGGAGAAGCTCGTCAGCGGCAACACGACGGTCGTAGGCAGCACGCCCGACGAGGCGCGCGCGTTCGTCGCGGCCGAGACCGTGCGCTGGGATGCGGCGGTGAAGAACGCGAAGAAGAAGTAGGTCCTAGGACCCGTCGGGGCGCAGCGCCTGGAGGCGTCCCGACCGCACCGCCTTGACCAGCGCCGCATGGTCTTTCTCGGTCTGGTCGGCGTAGGCGACGGCAAACTTCCCGAGCGCCTCGTCGAACTGGCCGCTCTTGCCCAGGTAGCCCGCGATGGTGGCCGAATCTGCCGACCGCGCATGCGAGCGCGCGAGCGTCCAGCCGCACAGGTGCGCGTAGCGCGCGAGCCGCTCGGCGTTGAATCCGTCGAGCGGCACCGAGAACTTCATGTCGCGCAGTTGCCGGACGTAGAAGTCCTGGCCGTTGTCGCGCGACCATCCAAGAAAGATGTCGCTCGTCGATTGCATGAGGCGCTGGCCCATCACGACGCGCTGCCCCTGGTTGGCGTAGGTGCAGGGTTGCGTATACGGCTCGAGCACCGAGGTCCTTGCCTCCTTGAACTGGAGGAACAGCGGATGGTCCTCGGCCGAAAGCAGGAGGGCGACGTAGCAGCGCGTGCCCACGCTGCCGATCCCCACCACCTTGAGGGCGAAGTCGACGAGACGGTAGCGGTCGAGCAGCACGCGGCGGTCGTCCGACAGCGAGCTGCGATACGCGTCGAACGCGTGCCGCACGCGCTCCGCGTAGTCCTGCGCGTCCACGTGATAGATGAGCGGCGGCTGGTCCACCAGGCGTGCCTTGCCGTCGACGACCTTGGTGATCTTGGGGAAGAGGTGGTCCACGATGCGCCGCTTGGCCTGCAGCGCGACCTGCTCGCGGAACTTGCGCGACTTGGCATCGGGCGCCATCGCGATCACCTGCCGCCACTCGACCTTGTCGTACCAGACGTCCAGCGGTGCCATGTGCGACGCCCGCTCCATGCACTCGCGGTATCGGCGGGCGCACTCGGCGACGATGTCGCGCGACTTGGCGTCCGAGATGCCGGCGTCGCGCGCGGCGACGACGAAGCTCGCCGCGAGCCGCTTGAGATCCCACTCCCAAGGTCCGGGGTGCGTCTCGTCGAAGTCGTTGAGGTCGAACACGAGCTGGCGCTCCGGACTTGCGAAGAGCCCGAAGTTGAGCAGGTGGCAATCGCCGCAGAGTTGCGCCATCACGCCGGTGGCGGGCGTGCGCGCCAGGTCGTGCGCCATGACGGCCGCCGACCCGCGGAGGAAGGTGAACGGACTCTGCAGCATGCGGCCGTACCGGATCGGCACCAGGTCCTGCAGGCGGCCGCGACTCGACTGCTCGAGGAGCGCGATCGGATCACGCCGCCCGGCGGCCACCCTGGCGTGCGTGCTTCGATTCACATGGCGGCGGATCTCGCGCCCGACCGACGCACGATTGTCACGCGCGATCTTCGCGTCGTGCCGCGTGTATTGCTTCATCGCACTCTCCCGGGAGAACTGCAGGCGCGCGAGACCCGATGCGCATGCAAAGGGCCGGAGTCTAGCAGGGAGCCTCCCGGTTGCTGCTAACATTTCCGGCATGGCCGCCCCACTTCTCGACGCGGACAACGCGGCGTTCCTCGTCTCCGGTCTGTCGATCGTTGCCGCCTCCCGCAACGACGCGCTGGTGCCCTCGATCGCGCGGGCGAGCGGCTGCAACGTCGCCGTGGACCGGCGCACCGTCACCGTGTTCGTCCCCGAGAGCCAGGCCGGTCGCCTCGTCGCCGACGTGAGGGCGAGCGGGCGCATCGCGGTAGCGTGCAACCACGCCTCGACACACCGCTCGCTGCAGCTCAAGGCGGAGGATGCCCGCGTACGTCCGGCGACGCCCGACGAGGTCGCGGCGGTTCCCGCGTACGTCGAGGCCTTCGCGCGGGACATCATCCCGATGGGCCACACGCTCGAGCAGGCGCAGACGATCTTCATGTTCCGCGACGGCGACCTCGTCGCGATCGACTTCACGCCGAGCGCGGCGTTCGAGCAGACGCCGGGCCCGAAGGCCGGCGCGCCGCTCCCGGCCCCGCGATGATGCAGTCCGTCGATTCGATCCGCATCGCGCTCGACGGCGCCATCCCCGCCTCGGTCGCGACGTGCGCGCCCGACGGGGTGCCCAACGTCTCGTTCGTGTCGCAGGTGTACTACGTCGACCCGTCGCACGTCGCGCTCTCCTTCCAGTTCTTCAACAAGACCCGGCAGAACGTGCTTGCCACCAGGCACGCGAGCGTGATGGTGATCGACCCCGAGTCGTATGCGCGCTATCGCATCGCGCTCGCCTACGTGCGCACCGAGACCAGCGGGCCGCTGTTCGAGCGCATGAAGGCGCACCTCGCGGGGATCGCCTCGCACACGGGCATGGCCGGCGTGTTCAAGCTGCAGGGCGCCGACGTCTACCGCGTGCTGTCGGTGGAGCAGGTGCCGGGACACTCGCTCCCGGGAACCGCCCCGCAGCGGCATCACCTGGCCGCCGTGCGCGCGATTGCCCAGCGAATCGCGGGATGCGCGGACCTCTCCAACCTTCTCGACGAGGCGCTCGCCGCGCTCGACGACGCGCTCGGCATCCGGCACGCGATGATCCTCATGGCGGACCCGCGCGCGCAAAAGCTCTACACGGTCGCAAGCCGCGGCTACGACGCCTCCGGCGTGGGCTCGGAGATCGCGTTCGGCGAAGGCGTGATCGGCGTGGCAGCGCGCGAGATGACGCCGATCCGGATCATGCATCGCGCGTACGAGTGGGGCTACGGACGCGCCATCCGCGAAAGCGCCGCGGCGGGGGGCATGGCCTCGATGATCGAAACCGAGATTCCGGTGCCCGGATTGCCGGACTCGCGCAGCCAGCTCGCCGTCCCCGTCGTCGTCGGCAGCACGCTGTCGGCGGTGCTGTACGTCGAAGACGTGCTCGACCGCCGGTTTGGCTTCGACGACGAGGATGCGCTGGTCGCGGTCGCGGCGCTGCTCGGCCCCACCATCCGCAACATGCAGGAGCTCGCGGAGGCAGCGCAGGAGACGGCGCCGGCACGCGGCGGAGCGCCTGCGTTGCAGGGACCACCCGTCACCGTCCGCCGCTATGCGGCAGACGACAGCGTCTTCCTCGGCGACGACTACCTCATCAAGGGCGTGGCCGGCGCGATCTTCTGGAAGCTCCTGCGCGACTTCACCGCGAGTGGCCGCACCGAGTTCAGCAACCGCGAGCTGCGCCTCGACCCGTCGATCCGGCTACCGGACCTTTCGGACAATCTCGAGGCGCGCCTCATCCTGCTGTCGCGCAGGCTTGCCGAGCGCGCGCCGCACATCGCGATCGAGAAGACGGGACGCGGCCGCTTCCGCCTTTGCGTGCGGCAGCCGGTCGAGCTCGTCGAAATGGCCGGCGCCGCCCGCTAGCTCCAGCGTGCCGGCCTCGCAGAAGTGAGGCATCGCCGTTTCCCCGTCACGCGGCAAGCGCCAGCGTGAGCTTGTCGAACGCATCCGCGTCGACGTGGGCCTTGGCGAGTGCGACCATCTGCTCGACCACGGGCGGCGGCGCCACCTTGCGCAAGCCGGTGAACATGCCCGCGCGCTCGGCCGGCGTCATCGCCGGGAGCATCCAGCGCAGCACGAACGTCATCTCCTCGGGCGTGTGATGCGCCTTGATGGCGTTCTCGATCGCGAGGATCTCCTCGTCCGTGTAGGCGTCCCACAGCGCGGCGTTGTGGACCGTCTCCTCGACGTGCATGTGCACGAAATTCTCGCCGACGAACTTGCCGAGCTCGGCGTACAGCGTGAACGCGGCGGCGCTGCGCGCGGCACCCGGCGCACGGGCCACGGCCTCGACGGCACGCTCGATCGCGGCGATGGCGGCCAGGTGCTCGACGTGCTCCGAGGCGATGCGGGCGCTCGTCCCCGGGCGGCGCGCTTCGAGGGCCGGGTGGATGAACGTCTCCTCCGCGTCGAGGTGCAGCTTGCAGAAGCGGACGAGGTCACGCACGCGGACGATTCCCTCGCTCACCTCCCTCGGATCGTTCGCATCGAGTCGCCCGACCGCGGGCAGCGTCTCGGCCATCGCGAGACGGAGCGCCTTGTGGATGACGGCGTAGATGTTGTGGCGGGCACGTTCCATGATCTTTCCTCTCGTGAGGTCCCGCGACGTGCGGGATTGCATGGAACGGATTGTGTCGGGCGCGCGGGAATCCCGTTCGTAAATGATCCGTAAGCGGATCCTAAGAATTCCTTAACGGCCTCCGCCCGCACGCCGCCGGGCCGGCGCCGCCTTCTTGCGCGCTGTCCCGCCGGACGGCTTGGCGTCCGGTTGGCGCAGCTTCACCGTGTACATGTAGCGGTCGGCGCGGAAATACGACAGGAAGTAGGCGATGGGCCGTTCCTGCGAGGTGATGTAGAGCCTGCGGACCAGCAGAAGGGGCGAAAGCATCGGCACCCCCAGTTGCTCGGCGAGCTTGACATCAGCCGAATCGGCTTCGACCACCTGGCGATCCTCCTCGAGGGCGTAATGGAGCCGCTGCCTCAGCACGAGCACGATCGAATTGTTCTCGAGGTCCTCCTGCAGCACGCGCGCGCCGACGTCGACCGGCAGGTAGGCGACGTGCCGCGACAGCGGCTGGTCGTCGAGAAGCCGGAGGCGATCGATGCGCACGACCGGCGTGCGCGGGCGCAGGCGCAGGTACTCCGCCACCACGTCGTCGGCCTCGATCAGGCCATGTCCCAGTACCGTGGCGCGCGTCTTCATCCCCAGCGACACCATGTCCTCGGTCATGCCCGTGAGCTTCTCCGGTGCGCGCACCTGCACACGTTCGGACACGAAGCTTCCCCGCCCGCGCGTGCGGGTGATGAGCCGCTCGCGCTCGAGTGGCGCGAGCGCCTGCCGCAGCGTCTCGCGGCTCACGCCGAGCTCGCGGCTCAGCACGGTCTCGGGAGGCAGGCGATCTCCTGGCTTCATCTGCGCAAGCACGCGCTTGCGCAGCAGATCGGCGATCTGCATGTACTTGGGGTAGGGATTGAAGACCGCCCTCACCGGTCTCGCGGACGATTTCATAAAAGTCTGGACACCCGTACTAATTTGGACTGAGAATAAGTCTTTCCTTGCCACGACGGATCGACTTCATGCGGACTTTACGCCCAACCCCGATGGCTCTTCCCCCGCGGAGGCAACGATGCGCGAGTTGAAGTGCCTCTCCGCCACCGGCCAGCTGGGCCACGGCATCATCGCCGATGCCTTCCGGCGCGGCGTGGAGCGATCGCCGCACGTGATCGGGGCCGACATGGGCTCGACCGACATCGGCCCCTTCTACCTGGGCTCCGGCAACACCGAATCGTCGATGGACATGATCGACCGCGACCTCGAGCTGGTCCTCGTGGCCGGCCGCAAGCTCGGCGTCCCGGTCATCATCGGCTCCGCGGGATCCTCCGGCGCGCGGCCGCACCTCGACAAGACGCTCGAGGCCGTCTCGCGCGTCGCGAAGCAACGCGGACTCTCTTTCAGCCTCACCACAATCGCGGCCGACATCGACAAGGAGTACGTGAAGCGTCGCATTCGCGAGGGCGCGGTGCGGCCCTGCGGGCCGCTCGCCGACCTCACCGAGGACAAGGTCGACCGCGCCACGCGCATCGTGGGCCAGATGGGCACCGAGCCCTTTCTGGAGGCGCTCAAGGGCAACCCGGACGTGATCATCGCGGGACGCTCGTGCGACGCGTCGGTCTTCGCAGCCAAGCCGATTGCCGATGGGTTCGACCACGGGCTGTCGATGCATGCGGCCAAGATCATCGAGTGCGCTTCTTTCGCCGCCGATCCAGGCGGGCGCGATGCGATGCTCGCCACCATCCGCGACGATCACTTCGAGCTCGAGTCGATGAACCCCGCGCGCAAATGCACGCCCGTGTCGGTGGCCGCGCACAGCCTCTACGAGCAGCCCAACCCGTTCGAGGTGGTCGAGCCGGGCGGCAAGCTCGAGCTCTCGGCCTCGCGCTACGAGGCGCTCGACGAGCGGCGGACCAAGGTCTGGGGAAGCAAGTGGATCAAGGATCCCGTCTACACGATCAAGCTGGAAGGGGTCGAGTCGATCGGCTTCCGATGCTTCTCGC
This sequence comes from uncultured Alcaligenaceae bacterium, assembly GCA_964543615.1. Taxonomy (GTDB): domain Bacteria; phylum Pseudomonadota; class Gammaproteobacteria; order Burkholderiales; family Casimicrobiaceae; genus VBCG01. The sequence continues at coordinate 19,566 of CAZIZD010000008.1, forward strand.
TGGGCGCCATCCGTTGCCCCATCGCGATCGGGCAGATGGACGACGTGCTGGCAGGGGTCGAGGAGATCACGCGCGGCATCGTCAACGACAAGTACGCGCCTTCGGACTATCGCCTCAAGTATCGCGTGTACGGCCGCAACGGCGTGATGCAGGACTGGGAGATCAACCGCACGCACGTGCCCAATGAGGTGTTCGTGGTGACCGACGTCGTCGGCCGCACGCAGCAGATCGCGGACGGCGTTTGTTCGGTCGCGCGCTACTACCTGCTCCACTACTTCTACAAGGACATCCTCGCCACCGCGGGCAACGTCGCAGTGCCGTTCGTGCCGTGCGACATCCCGGCGGGCGAGGCCTTCGAGTTCTCGATCTACCACCTGGTCGAAGAGCCCGATCCCCTGGCGCTGTTCCCCATGCGGCACGCGCTCGTACGCAACGGAGACATCCAATGGCGCGCTTGAGGGAGCTCACCAAGGTCCTGCGAAGCAAGAACGCGGGGCCGTTCATGGTCACTTTCGACCTTCTCTTCCGCAATCGCGAGGACATGGACGCGGTCGTGCGCGGCAACGTGCTGAGCGCCGGCGTCGTGGCCGGAAAGCTCGGGGTCGACGCCGGCACCATCGAGATCTACGTCTATCCGCCCGCCAACGCGATCAAGATCACCGTGCCACGCCCGCATCCGTCGGGCTCGTTCGATGACAGCGACGTGTTCGGTTGCCAGCAGCACGCCTGGATGCTCGATCTCGAGGTCCCCAATCGCTGAGGAGCCCGTCATGCGACGCTCAATGCAAGCGCTCGTGTTCGCCCTGCTCGCCTGCATCGCCGCAGGAGCCGCAGCCCAGGCATACCCCACCCGTCCGGTCCGCTTCATCCTGCCCACCGCACCTGGCGGCGCGGCCGACCTCACCGCACGCGTCATCGCCGAGAAGCTCACCGAGTCGATGGGACAGTCGGTCTACGTCGACAGCAAGCCAGGGGCCGGCGGCAACATCGGCGTCGACCTGGCTGCGAAGTCGCCGCCCGATGGCTACACGATGGTGCTCGGAACCATCGGGCCGATCGCGATCAACGTGAGCCTCTATGACAAGCTTCCCTACAAGCCGGCCACGGATCTGGTGCCCGTCACCCAGGCCGTGAATACGCTCAACGTGCTCGTCGTCAGTCCCTCGCTGCCCGTCAACAACGTTAAGGAGCTGATCGAGTACGCCAAGGCCAATCCGGGCAAGCTCAACTTCGCTTCCACGGGCCCGGGCCAGACGGATCACCTCGCGGGCGAGCTCTTCAACACCATGGCGGGGACCAGGATGGTCCACGTGCCGTACAAGGGCGGTCCGGCAGCCATGCAGGACCTGCTCGCGGGTAACGTTCAGGTGATGTTCGCCACGGTGTCCACCGCGATCGGACAGATCAAGGCCGGCAAGGTGCGGCCGATCGCGATGACCGGATCGTCGCGCACATCTCTGCTGCCCGACGTGCCCACGATCTCCGAGTCGGGGTTGCCCGGCTACGTCGTCAACAACTGGTACGGAGTGTTCGTACCGGCCGGGACTCCCCCCGAGATCGTCGACCGGCTCAACGTCGAGATCAACAAGGCCCTCGAGGCGCCCGATGCGAAGAAGCGGTTGCTCGACGCCGGCATCGAGGCCGCGCCCGGCAAGTCCGCGGACTTTCGCGCGTACGTCGACGCCGAGACGAAGAAGTGGGCCAAGGTCGTGAAGGACTCCGGCGCCAAGGTCGACTGATCCTGCCGCAACGGCCGCGCGGCGCGGCCGCCGGTTTGGCTGCACAATGGCGGCCGGCCTCGACGGCGAGGCCGCCCGTGCAGCCGATGGAACCGCCTCCGCAGGACGATCCTCGTCCCCTCCCCCCGCCCGAGCCGCATGCAGACGAGTGCTGTGGGAAGGGCTGCGACCCTTGCGTCTACGATCGCTACGGCGAGGCGCTGACGCGCTACCGCAAGGCGCTTAAGGCCTGGGAAGCACGCGAGCGCGACAGGCGGCGCTGAGGATGGACATGTCGCAGCGAATGGCGCGTGCGCGCCTCGCCACGCGCATCGAATTCCTCGTGCTTGGCGTCATCGTGGGCACGTGGGGCACGCACATTCCCTCGGTCGCCGCGCGCTATGCCTTGAGCGACGCGGCGCTCTCGCTGGTCATGCTCACCATTGCCGTCGGCACGGTGCTCTCCCTCTTCGTCGCGGGACGCATCATCGCGCGCACCGGCGCCCGCAACGCCGTCGCGCTCTGCGGCATCGTGATGGGCCTCTCACTTGCCGCCGTCCTCGAGTATCCGGGGCTCGCCACGCTGCTCCCCGGGATGCTCATCTTCGGCGCCTCGATGAGCATCTTCGACGTGGCGATCAATACCGAGGGTTCCGAGCTCGAAAGCCTCGACGGCCGCCGCATCATGAGCAACCTGCACGGCATGTTCAGCGTGGGCGGCATGCTGGGGGCCGGTCTTACCTTCGCGCTCCTGAACCTCGATGTAGCGCCGCGCACGCAACTCGTCGCGGTAGGGGCGAGCTTCGCGCTTCTCGCGGTCGTCGCGTCGCGCGCCATGCTCGACGCGCACGGAAAGCCCGATGGCGACCTCGCCCACTTCGCGTGGCCGAAAGGTGCCCTGCTCCTCATCGGCATCCTCGTCTTCGCCGGCATGACGGCGGAAGGCGTGATGTACGACTGGAGCGTGCTCTACCTCAAAGAAGAGATCGGCATGCCGCAGGCGCGCGCGGCGCTGGGCTATGGCACGTTCATGGTGTCGATGGCGCTCGCGCGCTTCGGCGGCGATGCCCTGCGCGCGCGGTTCTCAGAACGCGACGTGCTTCGTTGCGGCGCGGCGGTGGCGGCCGTCGCGATGGTGCTGGTGCTCGTCTCGGCCAACGCGTGGGTGGCGTTCGCGGGATTTGCCGTCGTCGGCGCAGGTCTCGCCCCGATCGCGCCCATTCTCTTCAACGCCGCGACGCGCGTTCCCGGCGTGAGCCGCGCAGCGGCCATCGCCTCGGTCACGACCATCGGCTACAGCGGATTCATCGTGGGCCCACCGATCATCGGGGGCATCGCGACGGTGAGCTCGCTGACCGTCGCGCTCTTCACGGTCGTTGCGTGTGCCGCGCTCGTGACTTGGGGCGCGAACTGGGTTCCCCGCGAGCCGAAGAACTAGCAGGAGGTGAGGTTTGCTACCATCCCGCAAGTCGTTTTCGAACGCCGACCCGATGCTCTCCCCCTCCGAACGGCAGCATCTCGACGAGCTCGGCTATCTCGTGATGCCGGACTTCGTGCCGCCGGCGCTGTTGCAGACGCTGCGCGATCGCGTCGAGGCCCTGTGGACGGAAGAAGGCGACGATGCAGGCTCCGAGTTCCGGCCCGAGCCCGGGACCAGGCGCCTCGCCAATCTCATCGACAAGGGTGCGATCTTCGCCGGCATCGTGACGATGCCGAAGCTCCTCGCCTGCATCGAGCACGTCATCGGGCCCGACTTCAAGCTCAGCAGCCTCAACGCACGATCGACCAACCCGCACAACGGCGAGGCGCAACCCTGGCATGCGGACGCGGGCGCGATCGCCGACGAGCGCGGCTACTGGGTGTGCAACTCCGTGTGGATGCTCGACGACTTCACTGCGGAGAACGGCGCGACCCGCATGATCCCGCGCTCGCACGCATGGCGGCGCCTGCCCGATGCGGGGAATGCCGGCTCGCTTCCAGGCGAGGAGCTCGTCATCGGCAAGGCGGGCACCGTCGTGATCATGAACGCGCACATGTGGCACGGCGGCACGGCCAACCGCACCGACCGCTGCCGTCGCGCGCTGCACGCGTTCTACACGCGCAACGACAAGCCGCAGCAGCAGTGGCAGAAGGCGCTGCTGCGTCCCGAGACCGTGGCCGCCCTCACGCCGCTGCAGCGCCGCGTGCTCGCGATCGACGATCCGGTGAACGACCGCCTGAGCGCCGCGACGACGCGCATGAGCGGATTCCTCAAGTGAATCCGGCGGGACCGCGCGTCAGCGCAGCGGTCACGGCACGCAGCGCACTCGCCGCCAGCGGCAACTCGGCATCCGCAGCCAGAACGCGCGAAAGCAACGCGGCGCCTTCCATCGGAGGCAGGCGCGACACCCTGCCGGCAAGCGCGGCATCGACGGAGAGTCGCAGGCGCTGCCTTTCCGCAGCAATCCAGGGCGCGGACTCGTCGCAGAGCAGCGGACCGCCATAGCAGTCGACGATCGCCGCCAACGCCTCGCCCATGAGATCGTCGGGCGCGGCGGCCGCCGCCTCGATCGCGGTTTCGAGCGTCCACCGATCGACGCGCACGAGGCGTTCGTTGAGCGACACCTCGTTGCCCGCCATCGAGATGAGGTCGTCCGTCCCCAGCAGTCGCCGCAGACGCAACAGCGTGACGTTGAAGGCCGAGCGAGCGCCGACGCGCCCTTTCCCGGGCCACAGCAAGGCGATGACGCGATCCACGTCGACCTGACGGCCACCCAGCACCGCGATGACCCGCAGCAGTTCGAGCGGCTTGCTCGACGCCCCGGCACGCTCGGTGGCGAGTGCACGGCCGTCGCGCGACACGCGCAAGTGTCCCAGCACCTCGATGCTGCACACCCACGGCCAGCAAGCCGGCGCCTCCGGTGGCGGTTCAAGGTCCCGCGCGCGAATGACGCTGCGCACGTAGTCGACGTCGATCCCGGCGGCCAAAGCCAGGGCGCAGACGCGCGATGCGACCGCCGTCACCGGCCAGAGGAATCCCGTGTAGTCGAGCGCGCGAACCTCTGCGAACGCAGCCACCAGGTGCGGGCGAGCGGCGGCCGGGTCGCCCTCCTCCGCCCACGCGATCGCCGTGGCCATGTGGGCCAGGATCGCCGCCTGCCGCGATTGAATGCGGGTGCCGCGACGGCCCACGTCCCGGAACGCAGCGGCCGCGCCTCGTCCATCGTTGATGGCGGCCAGGCAATAGCCCTCGAGACAACGCATCTGCGATGCCTCGGCGTCAGGCGCCGCAGCCCTGCCGGTCCAGGCCAGGGCCAGCCGAGCGGTGTGCAAAGCGTCGGTGAAGCCCCCGGCGTGGAGTTGCACGAGGGAGCGGATCTGGTGGCTGACGGCACACCACATGGGATCGCGCGCCTCGTCGATCGGCTCCACTTCGGCAAGAAGCGTTTCCACGGCCGCGTCGTCGCCGCGCGCGAGTGCCAGGCGCGCCAGCATCAGCGTCGTCATCGTGGCGAGCGGACGCAATGCGTGGCGCCTCGCGTGGTCGAGCGCTGCACGCAAATGCAGATCCGCTTCGTCGAGCCGGTGACAGAACAGGGCGTCCTGGCCGCGAATCGACAGCCAGTGGCCCGCGATCCAGGGTCCGGCCGCAGCGGCCAGCGGCTCCGCCTCGATCGCGATCCGCGCAGCGTCGCGCTCGCGCCTGGCGCTGTCGAGATAAGCGATCAGCGCCGCAGCGCCGAGCAGGCCCTGGTCGGCGTCGGCTACGCTGCTGAGCAGCGATACGGCGCGCGCGACATCGATTTCGCCGTCGAAATCCGCGGCCGCGTGCAGTGCGCACAGTGCGCGCGCGCCGAGCAGCAGAAGGCTTGCCGGGCTTTGCCGCGGAATGCGATGCGCGTTCGCGGCGTCGAGACGCAACGCCCACGCATCGAACAACCGAAAGTCGCGATACTCTGCGTCGAGGATGCAGATCGCGGCCGCCGCGGCCTCGACGGCCGCAGGGTGATCCTCCCGGGCCGTCGCCACGCACCACGCGTCATCGAAGGCCGCCAGCATGTCCGGCGAGCCATGGCGCGCAAGCCGCCACGCACGCTCCAGCGCGGCCGGAGCGTCGCGTGCAGTCAATCGCGCGACCGCAGCAGATGAAGGTCGGGGTGCGGGCATTACCTCCGGCAGCGCCGCGCCCGTTCCGTGTCACGACAATGCATCGACATGCCGGAAGCGTACACGAGACCGCCGATGATGCGCGGGCGTGCGCCAACTTCCACGCTGGACGCGTCGGACGCTCCCGCCGCGCGGCCCCCGCGTCCACAGACCTCGCCGGGCGACTACTTTGCGGGCACGAAGCTCCAGTGAACGCTGATCGTGCGCTTGCTGGATTGCGACCCGTCGTCGAAGTCGAGGATGACGAGGTCCTTGATGCGCCCCTCGATGACGCCGGAGTCGAGCGCTTTCTCGGGGATGGCGAAGTAGAGGTTCAAGGGCATCGGAAACGTGCTGCTCACGGGCTTGCCGTTGATCGTGCACGCGAGCTGCACCAGAGGGAAGCCGTAATCCACGGTCACGGTGCCATGGGCCATGCCGGCATTGGTCACCACCAGTTTCACGGCGTCGATCTTGAGGTTCTCGACGAAGTTCTGACCGGGCTTCTCTTCGCAGATTTCCTTGTTGTCGGAGGTGACCTGCAGGTAGGTGGGGAACGCCGCGACGACGCCGCGCTCCGAGTGGTAGGAGGTCGCCCTCAACGGGTGCAACTCGTCCAGTTCGACCGTGAAGTCCCTCGCGCTCCACTTCCACTTGACGATCTGCGTCTGCCCGGGATTCTTGCCGGGCTTCCTGATGTTGACGAGCTCGTCCACGATCTCGAAGGCCGCCGAGTACCTCGGGGGCAGCTCCTGCTTGACCTTTGGAAACTGGCGCTTGATCGGGAAGATCTTGCTCTTCTTGCCGACCGGGCCGCTGGCGGCCGATGCATCGACCAGAGTCAGCGTCGCCTGGTCGGCCCCGGTGAACTCGATGCCGACCTGACCCACGACGACCGGCTCTCCTGGAGGACGATAGGGACCGCCCTGCGTCTGCCCCCCCGAGAACTGCAGCCACTGGCCGCTGTACGTCGTGGGGGTGGACATGGTGCCGGCGGAGAAGTACCAGACGGGATTGCCGGCCGCGTCGTACATGAAGGCAACGATGAACAGCTTGTCGCCCTGTACCTCGATGGAGTAGCCGCGTCCGCTCTCCGCGTCGTTCCACCACCAGCCGGGCTCCACCGTCGACTCCGGCACGCCGCCGCCGAAGCGATGCCGCACGATCGGGATCGTGCCCCCAGGCCAGACGATGGTTCCATGCGTGTCGTCGGCGAAGGTGATCGACACCGGACCGGCATCCGCCGGCGCACTGGGCGGGCGGTAGTCGCCTCCCAGCGTCTGCCCGTTGGCGAAGGCAAGCAGCCGTCCCTGGTAGCTGTAGGAGTCCGCATTGGGACCGCCCGCCACGAGCCACGTCGCGCGGCCATCGGACTCGTAGAAGTACCCGGCGATGTAGATGATCCCGTTCAGGCTCTCGACGAAGAACCCGCGTCCGCTCTCGCTTGCATTCCACCACCAGCCGACTTCGGGCGCCGCCCGCGCGGGACCCGCAAGCATGAGCAGGAAGCCTATTGCCGCAATGCCGAATCGCCGGACTTGCATCAGCGTGTCCCCTCACGGCGCCGAAGAGCGCCAGGCCGGGGAAGCCTACGCGGCGGCCGGGGGTCGTGCGCTTACAGGTCGATTACAGCTGGCATCAGTCGACGATGTCGAGCATCGG
>CAZIZD010000009.1:0-26856 GCA_964543615.1 uncultured Alcaligenaceae bacterium
GTCCGACCTCGACGTAATCGCTCTCGTCGACCGCAACGATGCGCGAAACGATGGCCGTCGTCGGGAAGAAGACATGGCGAAGGCGCGTGCCCGGCGTGTACAGGATCTCGCCCATCTGGAGCTCAACGCTCTCGCAGCCGGACAGCATGCGCTGCCGGTCGCTGGGCGGGAGTGCGGCCAGCAGGCGGTTGCCAGCAGGCCTGCGGGGGATCGGTGGCATGGACGGGAGCCCTGGGGACGGGGTTGGCGAGACGTTCGCGGGCGCGGCATGCGGCGGCTTGGAATCGCCGACAGGCCCTCGGAAATCGACGCAGGCTTTCGGAAGGCGACAGCCCACCGATTGAGGTTATGCGGCGCGGCGTAACGCCGTCTGCGCGCTACCGCACACACCGACGCGCGGCTTGCGCGCGTGCGTTTGCGTCACTTGGGAATGTAGGGCAGCAGGCGGTCGAATTCCGTCTTGACCACCTGGTAGCACTCGCAGGAGCGCGCTTCGAGGCCGGGACGGTCGATCACGGTGATCTTCCCGCGTCGATAGCGGATGAGCCCGGCGTCCTGCAGCTTGCCGGCCGCCTCGGTGACGCCTTCGCGGCGCACGCCGAGCATGTTGGCGATGAGCTCCTGCGTCATCGACAGCTCGTTGGAGGCGAGGCGATCGAGGCTCAGGAGCAGCCAGCGGCAGAGCTGCTGGTCGACCGAGTGATGACGGTTGCAGACGGCGGTCTGCGCCATCTGCGTGATGAGGGCCTGCGTGTAACGCAGCAGCAGGTGGGTCGTCGGACCGAAGCGCTGGAACTCTTCCTTCAGGAACTGGGCCTTCAGGCGGAAGCCGTGTCCCGCACTCTGGACGACCGCGCGGCTGGGTGTCGTGTCGCCGCCCATGAACAGCGAGATCCCGAGGATGCCTTCGTTGCCGACGATGGCGATCTCCGCGGAAGCGCCGTCTTCCATGACGTAGAGCAGCGAGACGATGGAGGTCGTCGGGAAGTAGACGTAGCGCAGCCGCGCACCGGGCTCGTAGAGAACGTCGCCGAGCTTCATCGGCACGAGCTCGAGACGCGCGGCGATCCGCGCGAAGTCGTCCGCCGGCAGCGCGGCGAGCAGATAGTTCTGCTGCGGGCGATGCAACTCGGGCGGCGCGTCCCGTGACACGGTCTTGCGGGGGCGCGTGCCCCGCGCTTCGCGACGATCGACGGCCATACCTTCAGTTTATTCCATCAGCGGAGACCGTGTACGGTATCGAACGTACGGGCAAGGCGGCGCGGCGCCCGTCGCGCCCCCACCGCGCACGCGTCCCGCCTCGCATGCGCAGCTCGCATCATGTGAGGCGCATGGCGTTCTCGTTCACGTCCTTTTCTTGGCGGTCTTTCTTGCCGCCGGTGCGCGTGCGGATTTTGACGTCGCGGGCGCGCGCGGAGTCGCTTTGGTCGCCGTGACCGTGGTCTTGCGCGGCGGCTTGCTGCCCGATACTTGCTTCACGGCACGCTTGGCCACGCGCTCCACGGCCGCGACCGCGCCGCGTACGGACTTCGTGACGGACTTCATCGCGACCTGCGCAGCCCCGCGGACCTTCCGCTCGATCGGGCTGCGGGCCGCCTCTTTCTCGGCCTTCGACGTGTGGCGCAGATCGGCGGCGTGCGCACGCTTGTACGCCTGGATATCCTTGAACTGGCCACTCTCGTCACGGACGGCATAGAGCTTGGTTCCGGTGCGGCTTCTCATGGTGGTTCGGCGCGTGGCCATGGTCACTCCTACCTTGGGTGGGGAAGAAAGGGCGCTCGAGGACGCTGCGCCCGGGCTGTCATCGCGCTCCGGCCGGCAGCTGCCATCACCGCCATCGCTACGCAGCCGACGAGGCCCTTGCGCATCCTGCCGATGTCTGCAGAAGGCGCTGCGCTCGAATCGCTCACAGGCGTCCCAGCACCAACAGCACGATGATGATGACGAGGATCACGCCCACGATGCCGCTTGGGCCGTAACCCCAACTGCGGGCATGCGGCCACACCGGCAGCACGCCGAGCAGCATCAGGATCAGGATGACCAGCAGTACGGTTCCGAGGCTCATGGCTTTTCCTTTGTTGGTACCCGTTACGACGGGCGGAGAAGCTGCGCCGCAATTGCAGCAGCGCCACTTCCACGTCCAAGAGTAAGGGCGGCGCACTTTCACGTCTGTGCGATGCCGAACACAAGTGGCCGCGCCACCGCACGGCGAGAAGGTGCTGTCGGTGCGGTTGCGTGCCTGCGTCCCTCGGCAACTCAGGCGCGGACCGGTGACAGCTCGACGGTCACTGCGTGCGTCGCGCGCTCGCCGGAGACCGGTATCGAAGCGTCGTGCTGCGCGACGCCGTCGAGGGTGACGCGTGTTGCGTGCGCGCCGTCGCCCGCGTGCACCGCGCGCGTCACCGCGATTTCGTAGAGCGCCTCGCCACGGCGGTACTCGACGCGGAATCCCGTCCAGGACGCAGGCAGGCAGGGCGAGAAGCGGAGACGGCTCCCGTCGCGCGTGATCCCGAGCAGCGACTCCACGAGCAGCCGATACATCCAGCCGGCCGATCCCGTGTACCAGCTCCAGCCGCCGCGGCCGGCGTGCGGGTCGACCGTGTAGACGTCGGCCGCGATCACATAGGGCTCGACCTTGTACGTCGCGACCCCCTGCGGCGTGCGCGCGTGCGAGATCGGATTGATCATCGTGGCCAGTTCCCACGCCCGTTCTGCGTCGCCCATCGCGGCGAAGGCCATCGCCGCCCAGATCGCACCGTGGGTGTACTGGCCGCCGTTCTCGCGCACGCCCGGCACGTAGCCACGGATGTAGCCGGGGTCGAGCGCTCCGCGATCGAACGGCGGATCGAGGAGCAGGACGAGGCCGCGATCGCGACGCACAAGCCGCTCGTCGACGGCCTGCATGGCTACGCGAGAGCGCGCAGGCTCGCCGGCCCCCGACAGCACCGACCAGCTCTGCGAGATGGAATCGATCCGGCATTCGTCGTTGGCGGCCGACCCGAGCGGCGTGCCGTCGTCGAAGAACGCGCGCCGGTACCACGCACCGTCCCAGGCGTGCTGCTCGAGATTGCGGGCCAGCATGCTTCGCTCGGCGGCGCAGCGGTCGGCCAGCGCGGTGTCGCCGCGCCGTTGCGCGACTGCCGCGAACTCTTCGAGCACGTGACACAGGAAGAAGCCGAGCCACACGCTTTCGCCTGCGCCCCCGATGCCGACCAGGTTCATCCCGTCGTTCCAGTCGCCCGAGCCCATCAGCGGCAGGCCGCGCTGGCCGAAGCGCAGGCCGTGAACGATCGCGCGCACGCAGTGGTCGTAAAGCGTGGCGGATTGCCCGGACCGGCCGGGCAGGTCGTAGTACGAATCGTCGCCAGGATTCACCGGGCGCCCCTCGAGGAACGGCACCCCTTCGTCCAGCACGCCAACGTCGTCCGTGGCCTTCACGTAGCGCGCCACCGCGAGCGGAAGCCACAGGTAGTCGTCGGAGCAGTGCGTGCGCACGCCGCGGCCGGTCGGCGGATGCCACCAGTGCTGCACGTCGCCCTCCACGAACTGGCGGCTCGCGCTGCGCAGCAGGTGCTCACGCATCAGCGAAGGCGCCGCATGCGCGAGCGCCATCGTGTCCTGCAGCTGGTCGCGGAAGCCGAAGGCGCCGCCCGACTGGTAATAGCCGCTGCGCGCCCACAGCCGGCACGCGATGGTCTGGTACAGCAGCCAGCCGTTGGCCATCACGTTGACGGCCGCGTCGGGTGTATCCACTTGCACGGCCTCGAGCGTGCGGCGCCAGTGCGCGTGCACCGCCTGCAGCGTGACGTGCGCCCCGGCAGGCCCGCGCGCGCGCTGCACGAGGTCCGCCGCGTCGCCCGCGGTGCGCCCGAGGCCGAGCCTGAACACGATCTCGCGCTCCTCGCCGTCGGCGAGATCGAAGGCGACCTGCAGCGCTGCGCAGGGATCGAGCCCGGCGCCCACCCGGCCCGACAGGCGGGCGCGCCTCTGCGCTGCGGGCGCCGCGAGCGAACCGTTGCGGCCGAGGAACTCGCTGCGGTCGCCGGTCACGCTGCGCGCAGGATCGTCGACGTCGAAGAACGCGACGCGGCCGGGAAACTCCGTGTTGTAGGCGTTGCGCGCGAACACCGCACCGTTGCGCGGATCGATCTCGGTGATCACGTGCATCGTGGTCTTCGGACGGAGGTCCCCCAGAACCCACTCCACGTAGCCGGTGGCCGAGAGCCGGCGCGCGCGGCCGGACCCGTTGCGAACCTTGAGCACGGAGTACTTCACTGGCGCGTCGATGGCCGCGTACACCCACAACTCGGTGGCGATGCCGTCCTCGCCGTGCTCGAACACGCTGTAGCCGAAGCCGTGGCGCGTGACATAGGGGCCGGTGCCGGGGCAAGGCAACGCCGACGGCGACCAGTGGCGGCCCGACTCCTCGTCGCGCAGGAAGAACGCCTCGCCGCTGGCGTCGGTCACCGGATCGTCGTGCCACGGCGTGAGCCGGAACTCGTGCGCGTTCTCGCTCCACGTGTACGCGGCTCCGCTCTCGGAGATCACGCTGCCGAAGTCGGGGTTGGCGAGGACGTTGCTCCAGGGCGCGGGAGTCGGGTTGCCGGGTTGAAGCAAGATCACGTACTCGCGGCCATCGGGGGTGAAGCCGCCCGTGCCGTTGTGCAGGACCAGCTCGCGCGCAGGAGGCACCCATGCAACCGCTGCGGAATCGGCAAGGGAGCGCGTCGTGGAGAGCCGCGGCACCCGCACCTCCGCCGCACCGCGGGGCGATACCTGCTCCGCAAGGCTGCCGCGGCGATCGGTGACGATGGCGCGCGCGACCGACTGCAGGAGGATGCGATCGTCCTCCGCGATCTGCTCCGCGCGGCGCACGAAGATGCCGCCCGGGCGGTCCATTACGTGCGCCTCGATCCCGGCTGCGATCAGCCCCATGATCTGGTCCTGCAGGACTTGCCGGTAGCCGCCGCGATCCTCGTTCCAGATGACTAGGTCCACCGCGAGGCCCTTGAGGCGCCAGTAGGCGTGCGCCTGCACCATCCGGCGCACGAGCTCGATGTTGTCCGCGTCGCCGATCTGCAGGAGGACGATCGGAAGGTCGCCCGAGATCGCATAGCTCCACAGCCCCGACTGGCCGCGATGGTTGCGGATGAGCAGGCGCGGCTCGGCACGAAGGGAGGCGTTCGCGTAGATGACGGAGCCCGCGAGACGCGCATAGAGCTGCGCGTCGGACTCGGTGGCGTTGATCTGGCGCAGCGTCACCCAGCTGTGGGTCCACGCGAGATCGAAGACGCGATCCGCGAGATGGCGGTCCTGGTACTTGCCTGCCAGCGCGACCGCGGCCTCCCGCGTCTCCGCAACGCCGTATGCGAGGTCGAGGGTGGCCGTCTGCTGCGGGTCGAGCGTGATGCGATGGCGGATGGCCATGACCGGATCGAGCACCGCGCCGTGCGCGCCGGCAAGGCGTCCGGGTGCGTCCATCGCGCGCGGCGCCGCAGCCGTGCGCCCGCGGCCGATGAACGCCATTCGATCCGTCTCGTAGGAGACGTCGCCGGCCTCCACGCCATGCGCTGCCATCAAGTGGAACGCGAACGGCGGCCGCTCGTCCTTCGACCGCGGCCGGCGCGTGCACAGGATGGCGCGGCGTTGCGTGTCGATCTCCGTCTCGACGAAGAGATTCGAGAACGCCGGGTGCAGCGCATCGGCGGCGGGCGGCGCGAGCGCGACCTCGGCATAGCTCGTCACCTCGATCGTGCGGCGGGTGCGGGAGTGATTGGTGACACGCACCCGCCGCAGCTCGATGTCGTCCTCCGGCGAGACGACGATCTCGGTGTGAGTCTCGAAGTCGCCGTCGCGCCGGCGGAATTCGGCGCGCGCTTCGCTGAAGATAGCCTCGTAATGCGCGGGTCGCCGTCGCGTGGGCTGATGGGCGGTCGACCACACCTCGCCGCCTGCGACGTCCCGCAGGTAGCAGAACGTGCCCCACTGGTCGGTGGTCGTGTCCTCGCGCCAGCGGTTGACGGCGAGGTCCTTCCATCGCGAGTAGCCGCCTCCCGCACTGGTGACCATCACGTGATAGCGGCCGTTGGACAGGAGCTGCAGCTCGGGCACGGGCGCGTCCGGCGTGGTGAGGATGCGCACGGGCGCTTCCGGTCCCTCGGTCGCGCCGCGCCGCTCCGAGAGCTCCGCGGGATGCGCGACGAATGCGGCCACCTTGGGGATGCGCTCCTGCAGCAGGAGCAGCGTGGCCTTGAAGCGCGGGTCGGATGCAAAGCGCCTCTGCATCGGCGCACCGAGGAGCACCTGCGCCACGGCGAGCAGGATCATGCCCTGGTGATGCGCCATGAAGGAGCGCACGATCGCGCTCGACTGCCCGCGCGGCAGGCGTGAAGGCGTGTAGTCGATCGCCTCGTACAGGCCGAAACGGCCGGACATGCCCTCGGCGGCGAGGCGCGCGAGATTCTGGCAGGCCTCGCTCGGCGCGTACGGGAGCGCGAGCGCCGACGCGTACGGTGCGACGACCACGTCCTCCGCAAGGCCGCGCTTGAGCCCGATGCCCGGGACGCCGAAGGCGCGATACTGGTAGTTGAGCGCTGCGTCGAAAGCGTTGTACCCGCACTCGGAGATGCCCCAGGGCAACCCGCGCTGGCGGCCGTAGGCGATCTGGCGCTGTACCGTGGCGCGGCACGTCTGGTCGAGCAGCGTGCCGTCGTAGGTCGGCATGACGAGCTGCGGCATGAGGTACTCGAACATCGAGCCGCTCCACGACACCAGGATGCGCTGCCGCCCCGTGCCGGTCAGCAGGCGTCCGAGCGCGAACCAGTTCTCCTGCGGGATGAGCCCCTGCGCGATCGCCACGAAGCTGCCGAACCTCGCCTCCGATGCGAGGAGGTCGTAGTAGCTCGCGTCACGCCGGCGCTCCTCGACGTTGTAGCCGATGGCGAGCAGGTGCCGCGACTCGTCGTACAGCAATCCGTACTCCATCAGGGAGAGCTCCTCGCACAGCAGCACAAGGCGCTCGATCTCCGCGATCCTCGCCTGCGCATTGCGGCTCGCTTGCGCAACGGCCGCAGCGAAGAGATCGAGCAACGCCGCCGCCGGAGACGACGCATCGCCCTGGGCCCGGCAGCTCGCGATCGCCGCGCTCGCGTTGTGCTCCAGTGCTGCGACCTCGCGCAACGTGGGAAGGGTCGGGACAGGGGGAAGCGCGGCGAGATCCGCGGGCGCCGCGGGCAGCGCGCTCCAGGGTGCGAGAAATTGGAGGTCGTCGCGCATCGCGGCCAGCTGCCGCTGCAACGCCTCGACCCAGAACGTGACTTCGCCCGCGGCTTCTACCGCGGCCCCGGACGCGGGCGCAGGAGCAAGATGCGCGGCGACCTCGGCCGTGCCGATCGACAGCCGATCAAGCCATCGACGGAACGCATCGACAGTCGCCGGCCGCGAATCGAAGGCGGATTCGAGCTCGTGCTGCAGGCGAAGGAGCGGCGGTGCCGCAGCGGCGTCGGGCACGTCGCGCAGCGCGCGCAGCGTGTCGGCGAGGCCCTCGAACCACCGCACGCCGGCGATCGGCTCGTCGGGTGTGCTGACCAGCCCGGGGCGCAGCGTGAGCAGGTGACCCGCGAGGTTGCCGCTGTCCACCGCCGAGATGTACGTGGGCGGCAGCGGCTTCCCGGAGCGCGTGTCGTACCAGTTGTAGAAATGCCCGGCATGGCGGTCCAGCGAGCGCATGGCGTCGAGCGAATCGGTGGTGCGGCGCACGAGCTGGCCGCAGGGGATATACCCCATGTCGTACGCGGTCAGGTTGGCGAGAAGCGCGAGGCCCATGTTGGTCGGCGACGTGCGGTGCGCGACCACGGCGACCGGATGCTCCTGCACGTTGTCGGGCGGCAGCCAATGCTCGTCCGCGGTCACGCAGGTTTCGAAATAGGCCCAGGTGCGTCGTGCCAGCGTGCGCAGGAACAGCGTTTCCGAGGCGGTAAGCTGCACGTCGCGGCGCACGAGCGGACGGCTGATCCACCACGCGAGGGCCGGCGAGACGAACCACAGGCACAGGAACGGCGCGGCGACGGCGATCGCCTGCGGTGCGCGGGCGGCGATCGCGATCGCCGCGCCCATCGCGATCACCGGGGCGATTCCCATGGCCCCGACAGCCGACGCGAACGGCGAGCGTCGGGCGCCGGACGCGCTTCGATGCGCCTCGGCCGCGGCGGACGGAGTCCACTCGAGTAATCGCCGTTTCGTCACAAGCGTGCGCCAGGCGGCCCGACCCATGGCGTCCAGGTTGACCGTCGCCTCGTACGGCAGGAACGCGAGCGTCAGCGCCGCCTGCACGGCCTGCCTGCCCAGCGCTGCCAGCGTGGCCGACGCGTGCAGCAACAGCGGCATCTCGCGAGGCTTTCGCACCAGCTCCACGATTGCGGCCGAGACGGGTGCTATGGCGATGAGGGCGATCACCGCGAGCGTCCACAGCCATGCGTTCGGCAGGGCCGTCCACGCGAGCAGCAG
This sequence comes from uncultured Alcaligenaceae bacterium, assembly GCA_964543615.1. Lineage (GTDB taxonomy): Bacteria > Pseudomonadota > Gammaproteobacteria > Burkholderiales > Casimicrobiaceae > VBCG01. The sequence continues at coordinate 8,506 of CAZIZD010000009.1, forward strand.
CAAGAGCGTCAGTGCGGGCGCGACCAGGCTTCGCCTCAGGTTGTCCGCGATCTTCCACACCGACAGTGCCGACAGCGGGTTTCGCGCGCGTTCGCCCGCCGGCCCGGGAACGTAGGGCAGGAGCCACGCGAGAAGCTGCCAGTCGCCGCGCATCCAGCGGTGCCGCCGATCCATGTCGGCGGCATACGTCGCCGGGTACTCCTCGTAGAGCTGCACGTCGCTCACGAGTCCCGATCGCGCGTAGCAACCCTCCAAGAGATCGTGCGAGAGGATCCGGTCCTCGGGCAGGCGGCCCGCCAGCGCGCGCTCGATCGCGTCGACGTCGTAGATGCCCTTGCCGATGAACGAGCCCTCGCCGAACACGTCCTGATAGACGTCCGAGATCGCGCGCGTGTAGGGGTCCACGCCAGGATCGCCGGCGTGCAGGCTCGCGTAACGGGAGCGATTGGCGCCCGGCATGCCGACGCTCACGCGCGGCTGCAGGATGCCGTAGCCTTCGCCGACGAGGCCTTCGCGCCGGCCGCTGGCATATGGGCGCGGGCGATTGAGGGGGTGCGCCATCACGCCGACGAGCTGCCGCGCCGCGTCGCGCGGCAGCTGCGTGTCGGTGTCGAGCGTGATCACGTATTGCACCCCCGTCAACGCCGTGACATCGCCGACGATGGCCGAGAACCGCTCGGTGGTGCCGCCGCGCAGCAGCGCGTTGAGCTCGGCGAGCTTGCCTCGCTTGCGCTCGTGGCCCATCCAGCAGCCCTCGAGGTCATTGCGGCGGCGCGGACGGTGGAACAGGAAGAAGATGCTGCCGGCCCCGGACGTGCCGTCGTCTTCGCGGTATTTCGCGTTGAGCCGCGCGATGCCGCGGCCCGCGGCGGCGACGAGCGCGGCATCCGTGGGCAACGACTCGGTAGCGGCGTCGGCAAAGTCCGTCAACAGGCCGAAGTGCAGCCGTGGATCGCGATTGGCGAGGAAGCGGACCTCGAGCGCCTCGACGAGATCGTCGATCGCTTCGAGACGGTCGAGCATCGTGGGCACGACGACGAGCGTGCGCGAGGACGGTGGCAATCCGTCCGCGAAATCCATCCGGGGGAGCGCGTTGGGCTCCACGAGCAGCGTGGCAAGCCAATTGGTGAGGCTCACCGCCAGCTGGCTCGTCGCGAGCACGACCGGGATCGCGAGGAGGGCAAGCAGGAGGCCCTCCACGCCGTCGCGCGCGGCCATTGCGAGCAGCAGCGCGCTCGACCCCGTGGTCATGGCCGCGACGCTGCCAAGGTAGAGGAGCAGGGGCGCGCGCGCGCCTGCGCGCCGGATCGCATCGCGCGGCGAGAAGCGGGCTCGGGCCTCCCGCTCGAGCTCGCTTCGTCCGCTGCCGATGAGGTAGAACCCGACGTGCGCCGCGCGGGGAGGCTCTGTGCCGGGTGCCGCGTGCTGGCTTGCGTGCGCGAGCTGGATCGCCTTGCGGGCGATCTCGCACTCGGGAAGATAGCTGCGCTTCGCGATCGACTCCACCGCGTGCCGATAGCGATCGCGCGTCGCGAAGTCCATCCCGCCGTAAACCGCGTGGGGATCCTCGCGCAGCTTGTGGTCGACCTCGCTCATCGCCTCCACGAAGTCGCGCCAGTCCGTCGCACTCAGAAGGCGCAGGCTGCCGATCGTGTTGCTGATCGACACCTGGTCGCCGGCCTGTTCCTGCGCTTCCGCCTGCACCATCTGCTCGATGGAGCTCGCGGACTCCGCGAGCCGCTGCTCGAGGCACGTGAGCGGCAGCGCCAGCGCAGCGCTCTGCCCCTGCAGCCGGCGCGCGAGCTCGGCGACGAACGAGCTCACCATCGGCGGATGCGAGCGGGCCATGTCGGCGATCACCAGGATGAGGCTCGTGGGATCGTGCTCGGCCACGTCGAGCATCTTCACGGCCCATGCCTCCGCGCGGTTGCGGTCCGCCGTGCCCGTAGCGATGCGCGCGGCGACGCGGCGCAGGTTCTCGATGAGGGCGAGGCGGAGCATGATCGGCAGCGCCCACAGTTCGCTGAGCTTGAGCGGCGCAGCGGTCTGGTACGCGGTGACGAAGCGCGACAGGCTCTCCACGTCGAACCGGCCATCGCCGTGCGCGATCGCGTGGAAGGCGAGGTCGAACACGCGCGGCATGCCGGCGGTGGCTCCGGAGGCGAGCCGGGGCAGCTCGCGGCTGTAGCCCGTGGGGAAGTGCTGCCTTGCCGTCCTGATCTGCTCCTCGATCAGGTAGAAGTTGTCGAGCAGCCATTCCGCGGCGGGCGTGATCCGGCGCCCGTCGGCGACGGCTGCCGTGAGCAGGCCGCAAACGTCGTCGAGGATTCGCTCGTTGGTGGCGAGCCGGGGCAGCAACTGGTCGCGTGCGCGGCGCGGCATCAGGCGGTGCGCGGCCGCGAGGCGCCGGCCATGCTGCTCCATCTGGTCCGCGCTATAGAGCTCCGCGCGCAGCGGCGGCGGCTCGTCGGCATAGCGGGCGAGCGCGTGAGCGCGAGCGCGCCGCGCCCACATTGCGCGCCACTGCCTGCCGATACCGTTTCGGATCACGAACTGCAACTTGGCAAACGTTCTTCCTTCGGCTGCCGGTCACGGGCAGACGCTTCGAAGGCTGACGGACCGGTGCCCGCGAGTCTGTGCGCCAGCGCACAAAGATGGCCGCGCTCGCGGCGGACTCCGCAGGCGCGATGGCTGCGCGCCCGCCTTGGCGACGTCGGTGCGCTGGCGTGCACGGATTCCCGGGAGCGCCGCCAGCGGCCGCCCGCGCTGCCAGGCAGCTACCCGTGCATCCCCGAGCGGTCTGTGCGCTAATGCGCTACCGGACGATGACCGCCGGTGACTCCGGCATCCTCACGCGAGCGAGAATTGCGCCGCCCGCCACGAAGAAGACCGCAAGCGAGGCCATCGCGACGCGCTGGCTTCCCGTCGCGGCGCTCACCGCGCCGAACGCAAGCGGACCCAGCGCGGCGGACGCACGGCCGGCGAGCGTGTTGAAGCCGAAATATTCCGATGTGCGCTCGGCGGGAACGAGTGCGGCGAAGAGGCTCCGAAACAGGCTTTGCGTGGAGGCGAAGACAAGACCCAGCGCAACCGTCACGGCGATCGCGCCATCGCGTCCGTGCATCGTCGCCATCATGGCGAGCACCACGACCCACAGCGTCAGCGCGACGTAAATGGCGCCTCGCTGCGACCAGCGGCCGCCCAGCCATCCGAAGAAGATCGTCGAGGGAATCGCGACCACCTGCAACAGCAACGCGAGTGCGAGGATCTCCTGCACCGTCATGCCGTACGCCTTGCGGAACGTGAGCGCCGTGAAGAACAGCGCGGTGACGAGGCCGTCGTTCACGAGGTAGTACGCGAGCAGGAACTTGGGCACGTTGCGGTCGTGACGCCACGAGCGCAGGGTTGCTGCGATGCGCCGGTACGGACCTTCGGTGCCGTCCTCGCGCACGCGCGGCGGCGTCTGCGGCAGGCCGCGCAGCGCCGGCAGACCGACGATCGCGAGGAACGCGGAGGCCACCAGGAACGTCCTCGCGAAATTCGCCTCGTTGCCCGGTGCCAGGCCCTCGCGCGTGAACGGCAACGAAAGCGCGAAGCAAGCAAGGCTGCCCACGAACGAAAGGCCCCACGCGAGCCCAGACACGCGCGCGAGTCTGCCCGGGGCCGCGACCAGCGGCAGGTACGAGTTGTAGAGGCTCGTCGCAAGCAGATGCGACAGATGGGCGACGACGAACAAGGCCATGCCGGCGCGCACGTCGTTCTCGCCCACTGTGGCCAGCATCGCGGTCGCCACTGCGCAAATCGCCGTCAGCACGCCGAGCATCGTGCCGCGGCGGCCACTGCTGTCGGCGACCGCCCCGAGCCAGGGTCCCAGGAGCCCCGCGCCCAGAAGCGGCAACCCGAGCGCAATCGACCAGAGCCACTCGGCATTGGGACGCGCTGCGGCGACGAAGGTGACGAAGTAGATCGGATAGGCCACGCCGGAGATCATCAGCGTGTAGCCGTGCGCCGCCATGTCGTAGGCGATGAACGACGCAAGCGCGCGTCGCGTCGCCGGTTGCGGCGCGGGCTGGGCCACGGACATGGCAGGCGCCGCGAAAAAGGCCCGGTGGGTCAGCGCCGCGCGGGGCGGAGCGTGCGAACCTTGGAGTCGGACTCGTCGCGCGCCTGTTCGGCGAAGGCGTTCTCGATGAGCTCGATGGCCCGCTGGGCGAGTGGCGACAGGTACGCGTCGATGCGCATCACGATGCCATTACGCGGACGGATGTCGAGCTCGGGGATGACGATGGCGACCAGCCGGCGCGTCGCCGCGTTGCGCGCCACCTCGGTGTGCGGCGCGAGGCTGAAGAGATCGGAGGACGCGACGGCGTCGAGGATCGTCTCCCAGGAGTTGGTCTCGATGGCGTGCGTGCGGTCGCCGAAACCATGCTTGGCAAGACGCGCCTCGACGTGCTGCCGCGCGGGGACGCCCGCGCTCGGCGCAACGCTGCGGTAGGCGGCCAGCTCCCGGATCGTCGGGTTCTTCAACTTGCTCAGCGGATGTCCCGCTCGCACGACCACGACCAGCTCGGTAGCCTGGAGCTCGCGAAACGACAGGTTGGGCGGCGTCTCGAGCAGTCCGCACACCGCGAAGTCGAGGTTGCCCGACTCGAGCAGCAGGAAGAGCTCGGCGTTGAACCCCACGTGCATCTGCACCTGCGCCGCGGGACGCTCTACGATGAAGCGCGGGAACAGGGCGTGGCTCACGAGGCGCGTCAGCATGTGGCCCGCGCCGACCCGCACCTTGCCGATCTTGCCGGCGGAGAGCTGCTCGACTTCGCGCTCGGCGTCGTCCAGCGTGATCCGCGCGCGGTCGACGCGCGCGCGCAGGGCCACGCCGATGGGCGTGAGCTCCACGCCGCGCGGCGCGCGCACGAAGAGCTGCGCGCCGAAGTGCGCCTCGAGGCGCTGCACGCTGCGCGTTAGCGCGGGCTGGCTGATGCCGAGCGCCTCCGCCGCGCGCGCGAGGTTGCGCTTCTCGCAGATCGCGAGGAAGTAGTCGAGCTCCCGGTTCAGCAGCGACATGCGCTCAGGTTATGGCTGTTTGCATTTTTGTTATTGGAACACATCGATCACGCGCCGACAATGCGGGGCGGTCGACACGGATCGCCGTACGTGTCGCGAGGAGCTTTGCGTTGTGGGGCTCGCTGCCGTGCCGACGCGAGCACGCGATCGAGGGCGACAACAGGAGAGTGCGCAGATGCAACCGCAGAAGGCGATGAACGGTAAGTTGCGATCGCGTACGCACTGGCTGGCGGCCTCGATGCTCGCTGTCACCGCCGCAGCGCCACAGGTCGCATGGTCCGGCGAAGGCGGCGTGTCCCATGTCCTCCCGGGTGCGAACGCGACCCTCGTTGACCTGCCGCCGTCCACACCCGGGTGGTTTGCCAAGCCGATGTACCTCAACTACGACGGCGACGCGTCGGCGCGGATTCCCACCGCGGCCGGGATCGTCGCGAACATGCACGCCAGCGTGAACACCTTGATCGTCGGTGGGGGGTATGGCTTCGAGCAGACCGTGCTAGGCGGTGCCCATTACTCCGCCGTCGCGTTCCTGCCGTATTCCTGGATCAACGTGTCGGGCGACACTGCCGCGCTCGGCGGGCGGCAGATCGAGAGCAGCGTATCGGGTGTGGGTGACCTGACGTTCGTGCCGGTGCTCCTCGCCTGGAAGTCCGGCGACTGGCAGTACGACTTCTTGATGCCGGTCTACGCGCCGACGGGCAGCTACGAAGTGGGCCGGCTCGGCAATCCCGGACTCAACTACTGGACGGTCGATCCGATCGTCGGGGTCTCGTACAACAACGCCAAGTCGGGCTTCAACGCGGCCATCCACATGGGCTACGCGATCAACAGCGAGAACAACGCCACGAGCTACAAGAGCGGCGACCTGCTGCACTTCGACGCGTCGGTCCAGCAGATCTTTCCGTTGGGCTCGGGATTCGCGAACGTCGGTGCCGAGGCGTGGTACTTCGACCAGGTCACCTGCGACAGCGGATCCGGCGCGACGCTCGGCTGCTTCAAGGGCAAGACGTCCGGGATCGGACCCGTGCTGGGCTACATCCAGCCGATCGGCGAGCAGAAGCTCATTCTCGAGGTCAAGTGGCTGCCGGAACTCAACACCAGCAATCGCCTCAACGGCGACTACGTGTGGCTCAAGATGGTCTACAAATTCTGATGTTCGCGACTCCGGCCACAAGACAGAGGGGACTGATCATGTACAGCGGAACCAGGCGCTTTTTGTTCGGCGCAATGCTCGGAACGGCGTTGGCAACGGTGGCCGGGGCGCAGGAAATCCTGCCGTTCCCGCCCACGCCGTCGGCCTCCAAGGCGGGCCTGACGATCGAGACCTCCACGTACAAGAAGCGCGTGGAGCCGAAGCGTCTGGCAGACGGCGCGCCCAACATCCTGATCATCCTGATGGACGACGTCGGGCCGGGCACCCCTTCGACCTACGGTGGCGAGATCAACACGCCCACCCTCGACAAGGTGGCCAAGGCGGGCATCGCCTTCAACCGGTTCCACTCCACCGCCATGTGCTCGCCCACGCGGGCTTCGCTGCTCACCGGGCGCAATCACACGTTCGTGGGCAACGGACAGATCGCGGCGATCGCCAACGACTTCGATGGCTTCAGCGGAACGATCCCGAAGTCCTCGGCGACCGTGGCCGAAGTGCTGAAGAACTACGGCTACAACACCGGCGCATGGGGCAAGTGGCACAACACGCCGGAGGAGCAGATCACGTCGAAGGGGCCGTTCGACTACTGGCCGACCGGTTACGGATTCGAGTACTTCTACGGGTTCCTCGCGGGCGAGGCGTCGCAGTACGAGCCCACACTCACGCGCAACACGACGCCGGTGATCCAGCACCCGAAGAAGGGCTATCACCTGACCGAGGATATCGCCGACGACGCGATCGCGTGGCTGCGCGAGCAGAAGGCCTACGCGCCGGACAAGCCGTTCTTCATTTACTGGGCGCCCGGTGCGTCGCACGGCCCGCACCAGGTGATGAAGGAGTGGGCGGACAGATACAAGGGCAAGTTCGACGACGGCTGGGACAAATATCGCGAGCGCGTCTTCGCCCGCGCGAAGGCGAAGGGCTGGATTCCGCCGAACGCGCAGCTGACGCCACGCCCGGCGTCGATGGCTTCGTGGGATTCCATTCCCGACGCCGAGAGGCCGTTCCAGCGCCGGCTGATGGAAGTGTTCGCCGGGTTCACCGAGCACGCGGACTTCCATGCGGGCCGCGTGATCGCCGAGATCGAACGGCAGGGCAAGCTCGACAACACGCTGATCTTCTACATCTGGGGTGACAACGGCTCCTCGTCGGAGGGCCTCAACGGCACGATCAGCGAGCAACTCGCGCAGAACGGAATTCCGACCACCATTGCGCAGCACATCGCCGCGCTGGACGAGTTGGGCGGCCTCGACGCGCTGGGCGGTCCGAAGACCGACAACATGTATCACGCCGGCTGGGCGTGGGCGGGCAGCACGCCCTACCAGGGCACCAAGCTCATGGGCGCCTACTTCGGCGGCACGCGCCAGCCGCTGGCCGTCGCGTGGCCGAAGCGCATCAAGGCCGACGCCGTGCCGCGGCCGCAGTTCCACCATGTGATCGACGTCGTGCCGACGATCTACGACCTGACGAAAATCGCCGCGCCGCGCGTCGTGAACGGCTTCGAGCAGGACCCCATCGAAGGCGTGAGCATGGTTTACGCGTTCGGCGATCCCAAGGCCAAGGGAACCCGGACGACGCAATTCTTCGACATCATGGCGAGCCGCGGCATCTACCACGACGGGTGGTTTGCGAGCGCGCCGGGCCCGCGCGAGCCGTGGACCAGCGGCATACCGAAGGGCATCAAGGAGTGGTCGCCGCTGACGGACCGCTGGGAGCTTTACAGCCTCGACGAGGACTGGAGCCAGGCGAACGACCTCGCCGCCACGAATCCGCGCAAGCTCGACGAGATGAAGGCACTGTTCATCGTCGAGTCGACGCGCAACAAGAACCTGCCCATCGGCGGCGGCCTGTGGTCGACCGCGCTCTTCCATCCGGAGGACGCGCCCGCTTCGCCGCTCACCGAGTGGACCTTCGACTTTCCCGTCACGCGGATGCCCGAGTCCGCGGCGCCCAAGCTCGGCAAGGTGAGCAGCATCGTGACGATGGACGTCGATGTGCCGGCCAATGCCAACGGCGTCCTGTATGCGCTGGCGGGCTTCTCCGGCGGCATCACGACCTACATGAAGGACGGCTTCCTGAACTACGAGTTCAACCTGTTCGAGGTGCAACGCACCAAGGTCAGGTCCAAGGCCAGTTTGCCGCTGGGCAAGGTCAAGGTCGAGGTCGAATCGAAGCTGGCCGGGCCGATCGGCGGGCCGATGGACATTACCTTGCGCGCGAACGGCGAAGTCGTGGGACAGGGCCGGGTGCCGGCCGCCATGTCGCTGCACTTCACGTCCAATGCGACCTTCGACATTGGCACCGACCTCGATTCGCCGGTGTCGCTCGACTACTACGACCAGGCCCCGTTTGCATTCAACGGAAGCATCGGCAAGACGAAGATCACCTATCTCAAGAAGTAGGAAGCGCCGGAGTCGGGCAACGAGGTCAACGTCATGAAGAGTGCGATGCGAAATCACGTGGTTGCGGTGTCGGCGCTGTGGATGGTGATGGGTGCGGCGCACGCTGCCGCCCCGCCTTCGGACGGATCGGTGCTGCCATTCCCGCCAGTCCCCTCCGCGAGCAAGGCGGCACCCCGCCTGCAGGATTCGGTGCACAAGCGCCGCGCCCAGCCGGACCACCTTAAGCCGGACGCGCCGAACATCCTCATCATCCTGCTCGACGACGTCGGCTTCGGGCAGGCCGCCACGTTCGGCGGCGAGATCGCCACTCCGACGCTCTCGCGCCTCGCCAACGAGGGCATCGCGTACAACACGTTCCACACGACGGCGATCTGCTCGCCGACGCGCGCTGCGCTGCTCACGGGACGCAACCACCAGAGGATCGGCAACGGCACGATTGCGGAGCGCGCCGTCGACTGGGACGGATATACCGGCGTGATCCCGAAGTCGTCGGCGACGCTCGCTGAAGTGCTGCGCCACTATGGCTACAAGACCGCGGCGCTCGGCAAGTGGCACAACACGCCTGCCGACCAGACGACGGCGATGGGCCCGTTCGATCGTTGGCCCACCGGCCACGGCTTCGACTACTTCTACGGCTTCCTGGCCGGCGAGACGTCGCAGTGGGAGCCCCGGCTGGTCGAGAACACGACGGCCATCGAGCCGCCGCACGACGAGAAGTACCACCTGAGCGAGGACATGGCGCAGCGCGGAGTCGACTGGCTGCGCCGGCACCGCGCGTTCTCCCCGGACAAGCCGTTCTTCATGTACTGGGCACCCGGCGCGGCGCACGGCCCGCACCAGGTCGGCAAGGCGTGGTCCGGCAAGTACAAGGGCAAGTTCGACGACGGCTGGGATGCGTACCGCGAGCGCGTGTTCGCGCGCCAGAAGCAGCTGGGATGGATTCCGGCGAGCACGAAGCTCACGCCGCGCGCCGACTCGATGCCGCCATGGTCGAGCATTCCCGAGGCGCAGCGGCCGTTCCAGCTGCGGCTCATGGAGATCTATGCGGGCTTCGTCGAGCACGTCGACGCGCAGGCGGGCAAGCTGATCGACGAACTCGAGCGGCAGGGCATTCGCGACAACACGATCGTCATCTACATCTTTGGCGACAACGGCGCGAGCGCCGAAGGGCAGAACGGGACGATCAGCGAACTCCTCGCGCAGAACGGCATTCCGAACACGGTCGAGCAGCAAATCGCAGCGCTCGACAAGATCGGCGGCCTCGACGCGCTGGGCTCGCCCAAGACCGACAGCATGTACCACGCTGGGTGGGCCTGGGCCGGCAACACACCCTTCCGGCACACCAAGCTCGTCGCTTCGCACTTCGGCGGCACGCGCAATCCGATGGTCATCTCGTGGCCGAAGGGCATCAAGCCGGACCGCACGCCGCGCGCGCAGTTCAGCCACGTCAACGACATTGTCCCGACGATCTACGAGGTCGTGGGGATCCGGCCGCCGAAGGTGGTGGACGGATTCGCGCAGGACCCGATGGACGGCACGAGCCTTGTGTACACTTTTGCGGACGCCCGGGCGCCGACGCGCAAGAAGGTGCAGTACTTCGACAACAACGGGAGCCGCGCGATATACCAGGACGGCTGGGTCGCTGCAACGTTCGGGCCGCTGGTGCCGTGGCTGCCCGGCGCTCCGGGACTTGCCGAGTGGGACTCCGCCAAGGACCGGTGGGAGCTCTACGACATCACGCGGGACTTCTCCGAAGCCGACGACCTTGCGGCAACGAACCCGAAGAAGCTCGCGGAGCTGCAGAAGACCTTCGACGCGCAGGCGAAGGCGAACAAGGTGTACCCGCTCGGCGCGGGCATTTGGCTGCGCCTGCATCCGGAGGATCGCATCAAGTCGCCCTATACGCGGTGGACGTTCGACGCCACGACCACGCGCATGCCGGAGTTCACCGCACCCGGGCTCGGGCGCGAGAACAGCACCGTCGTCGTCGACGCCGAGATCGGCCGCGACGCCTCGGGCGTGCTCTACGCGCTGGGCGGCTCGGGTGGCGGTGTCGCGCTGTACATGGACAAGGGCTATCTCGTCTACGAATACAACATGATGATCATCGAGCGCTACGTCGCGCGCTCGGCGGCCCCGCTCGCCCCCGGCAATCGGCGCATCGAGGTCACGACCACGCTGGCGAGCACGAAGCCGCTGTCGCCCGCCGAGGTCGTGCTGAAGGTCGACGGTCAGGAAGTCGCGCGCACGACGGTTGAGCGTACGGTGCCGGCCGCGTTTTCGGCGAGCGAGACGTTCGATGTGGGCGTCGATCTCGGCTCGACGGTATCGCTCGATTACATGGAACGCCGGCCGTTCCGGTTCGACGGGGTGATCCGCGGGGTGAATGTCACCTTGAAATGACTCAGTTTGTCATCGAATCCAACAGGGGAGTAAGCGCAATGCAGAAATCTCGAAGGAGCTTGCTGGTGGCGCTGCCGGCGGCATTGGCCGCGGCGGTGCTATCGCAGTCCGAAGTGCAGGCGCAGCAGGTCGTCCAGCCGAAGGGTGGCAGCCCCGGGCAATGGCGCCTCATAGGCCAGACGCACGCCAACCACACCGCCGATCACGACGTGATCATCGTGAAGGGCCCGTTCGATAACTTTCGCAAGATCAAGTTCAAGGTCACCGACGCGCCGCTCAACATGCAGCACATGGTCGTGACCTACGACAACGGCGCGCCGGACCGCATCGACGTCCGCCAGAACATTCCGCAGGGCGGCGAAAGCCGGGTTATCGACCTGCGCGGGGTCAGCAAGCGCAGCATCCGCAAGATCGAGTTCTGGTACGACACCAAGGGCTTCCTCAAGGGCAAGGCCGACGTCACTGTCTTCGGGATGAAGTGACCGGCGCGTGACCGGGGCGCACGGTCGTGGCGCGCTTCCCGCGCCGCGGCCATGACGCCCATGCATCGCTTTCATACCACGGCGCATACCGCGCACCCCGCGCCCGGCATAACCTCCGGCATCACCGTTCTTCATGGACGGGAAGACGCACTTCCGCGTGCGCGTCGTACGTTCTCGCCGCACGCCGGGAATGTCACATCGAAAGCCGGGGAGGCAACCACCATGCATTGGCTTGCGGCGACAACACGATGGATCGGCGCGTTCGCGCTGGTCCCGCTCCTTGCGGCGCTTCCCGCGCACGCGCAGGACGCGAAACCCTTTTCCAACGAGCAGCTCGACCAGATGACCGCGCAGGTCGCGTTGTATCCGGACTCGCTGCTCGCGCAGCTGTTCATGGCGACGACGTATCCCGACGAATTCGCCAAGGCGATGTCGTGGTCGAAGGCCCATCCCGACGCCAAGGGCGACGAGGCCGTGAAGATGGTCGAGAACGAGACCTGGGATCCGTCGGTGGCCTCGATGGTCGGCTTCCCCGAGGTGCTCATCACGCTGGGCGAGAAGCCCGAGTGGGTGAAGAACATGGGCGACGCGTTTCTCGCGCAGCCCGAGGACGTGATGGACTCGGTGCAGCGGCTGCGCGCGCAGGCGCAGAAGGCCGGAAATCTCAAATCCAACGAACAGGTGAAGGTCGTGATGCAGGCGCCCGAGCCCGCGCCTGCCACGACCACGGTCGTGCAGCAGCAGGCAGCGCCCGCGCAGGTGATCGTGATCGAGCCCGCGCAGCCGTCGGTCGTGTACGTGCCCGCCTACAACCCGACGGTCGTGTACGGCGCGTGGCCGTATCCGGCGTATCCGCCGTACTACTATCCGCCGCCGCCCGGCTACTGGTGGTCGCGCACGATCGCCACCGGCATCGCGTGGGGCGTGGGCATCGGCGTCAGCAACGCGCTGTGGGGCGGCTTCGGCTGGGGACGCCACGACGTCGACATCAACGTCAACCGCTACAACAACATCAACGTGAACAAGCGGATCGACGTCAACAGCAATCGCACGACGTGGAACCACAATCCCGAGCATCGCCAGGCCGCGTACCGCGGCGGCGACAAGACGCGCCAGCAGCTCGACAAGAAATACGACGCGGGCAGCCGCGAGCAGTTCCGCGGCAAGGACGCGAACCGCGATGCAAGCCGCGACGCGAGCCGCGAGAAGGCCTCCCAGACGATGCAGGACCGCGGCATTGCCGACAAGTCCGGCGCGCGCGACAACGCGCGCGGCGCTTCCGATAACGCCGCACGCGACAAGGCGCAAAGCGCCGACCGCGACGCGGCTCGCCAGCGTGCAGCGGCGAGCGGCGACAATGCGCTGAAGGGCGCGGGCAGCCTGCAGGCGAAGGCGCAGGCCGATCGCGGCGCGGCGAGCAAGGCCGCGGCCGATCGCAGCGGCGGCGGCGAGCGCGCGAAGGCAGCATCGGGAGGCGGCGAGCGTGCCGCGAAGGCGCCCTCGGGCGGCGGCGACCGCACGCCGAAGGCACCCTCCGGCGGTGGCGATCGCGCAGCGAAGCCCGCGGGCGGCGGCGGACGTCCAGGCGGTGGCGATGGCGGCGGACGCGCCGGTGGCGGACGCAAGGGTTAATCGGAGCGCAAAGACATGACGAACCTTACGCACATCATCCGCATCACCGCGCTGGCCGGTGCCATCGCGATCGCGCCGCTTGCCCATGCACAGTCGGCCTATCCGACAGCAGCGGCCGCCGCCGACGCACTGGTCGACGGCATTGCCCGCCACGACGACGACGCCATCAAGGCGGCCCTCGGTCCCGGCTATCGCAAGTACATCCCGGTGTCGAGCGTCGACGAGCAGGACGTCACCAATTTCCTCGAGGCGTGGGCGAAGGCGCACGCCATCGTCCCGGCGGGTGCCGACCGCGCCCACCTTGGTGTCGGCAAGAACGGCTGGACGCTGCCGATACCGATCGTGAAGACGGCCGCGGGCTGGCAGTTCGACGTCGCGGCCGCCAGCGAGGAAATGCGCATCCGCCGCATCGGGCGCAACGAGCTGGCCGCAATCCAGGTGGCGCTCGCGTATGCCGACGCGCAGGACGAGTATCGCGCGCGCGATCGCAACGGCGACGGCGTGCTCGAGTACGCGCAGCGCGGACTGTCGTCGCAAGGCAAGCGCGACGGCCTCTATTGGGCATCGCTTCCGGGCGAGCCGGAGAGCCCGCTCGGTGCCGGATTCGCCGATGCGAAGCCGGGCCAGCCCTACCATGGTTACGTGTACAAGATCCTCACGGCGCAGGGCAAGGATGCACCCGGCGGTGCGCGCGGCTACGTGAAGAACGGCCGCATGGTGGAGGGCTACGCGCTCGTGGCGTGGCCGGCGAAGTATGGCGACACCGGCGTGATGACGTTCATCGTCAACCAGGACGGCGTCGTCTACCAGAAGAACCTCGGTCCCGACTCCGCCGCGGGGGCGAAGGCCATGGCCGCGTACAACCCCGACTCGAGCTGGGACAAGGTCGCGGCACGCAAGTGAGATCGCGGCGATGAGCGCGCCGCCCGCTGCACCCGATCCCGGCGTCTCGCCGGTCGGCAACGAGTTTCCGCTGCGCGTGCTGCGGCGGTTGCACGTCGTGCCGGAAGACGGCCTCGGCACCGTGCGGCGCGCGGTGTTCCTTGCGCTCGTCACGTGGCTGCCCATTGCCGCATGGGCGGTGATCTCGGGCAGGGCGACGGGCGCGGGCGACGCCGAGTCGATCTTCCAGCACTACGGCGTGCACGTGCGCTGCCTGCTCGCGATTCCGCTCCTCGTCCTCGCGGAGCAGGGGTTCGACGCTGCCATCCGCCGCATCGCGGCGATGCTGGTCGCAAGCGGCGCGGTCGCGTCCGAACAGAGGGGCGCCTTCGACGCCGTCAATGCAAGGCTTGTCGCATTGCGTGACGCCTCGCTGCCGTGGGCGTTGGTGCTCGGGGCCGCGCTCGCGTTGACGCTCGCCGACCGCCCCACGGTCGACGACGACGCGATGGCGTGGGCGGCTGCATCGGACGGCACGATGGGCTTCGGCGGTCTCTGGTTCGTGTACATCGTGCGGCCCGTGTTCCTGGCGCTCGTCTTCGGATGGCTTTGGCGGATGCTGCTGGTCGCGTACTGGATGCGGGGTGTCGGCCGCATCGGGCTGTCGCTGGTCCCGACGCATCCGGATCGCGCGGGCGGGCTCGGGTTCGTCGAGAAATTGCCGGGTGCGTACGCGATGGTGACCTTCGCGCTGTCCGCGGTGATCGCATCGCGGTGGGCGCACGACGTGCTGCATCACGAGGTGGCGCTGCGCGCGTTCATCCAGCCGGCCGCCGTATTTGCGGTGCTCTTGACGCTGCTGGCACTGCTGCCCGCGTTGCTGCTCCTGCCGGCGATGGCGGGCGCGCGCGGACGCGCTATTCCCGCGTACGCCAATCTCGTCGGCGCGCAGGGACGGCTCGTTCACGCGCGCTGGATTCTCGGCAAGCCGGTGCAGGACGATGCACTGCTCGAAGCTGCGGGCATCGGTCCCGTTGCCGATGCCGCCACGCTTTACGAGTCGGTGACGAGGATGAAGAAGGTCCCCATCGGCAAGGGTTCGGTGATGCGCGTGCTGCTGCCGATGATGCTCCCCATGCTCGTCGTCGCGGCGCTGCAGATCCCGCTGAAGGAACTCCTGCTGAAGCTCGCGAAGGCGCTGGTTTAGGGCTCGTCCTGCAGCGTGTCACGCGGCGCGGCGTGCGCAACGCATCAGTGCACGACGGTGGACCCCCGCCACCGATTGCGACAAACTCCACGTCGCGCGGCGCGCGGACTGCCGCCGAACCGGAGCGCCCTTTCCATGCCTCACCGCATCGAGCCACCCGTTCGCATCCGGCCGAATGGCGTGGGACATCCGTCGGGCGTGCGTTGGACCCGGCTGTGCAAGCTCATCCTGATCGCGGCATTCCCTCCGCTCTCCTTCGCGCAGGCGCCCGAGATCCTGTCCGTCGCGCAGGCGACCGAGGACATCTCGTCGATGTGCCGGTTCGTCGAGCGTGAGTACGCCTACTTCGACCGGCGGAAGACGGATTGGAAGCGCGCGTGCGCCGCCTATCGCGCGGAGGCCGTCGCACCGCTGACGCGCGACGCGTTCGTCACGCTGCTCGAGCGCCTGCTGGGTGAGCTCTACGATCACCACGCGCATCTGGGAACCAACACGCGCCGCTCGCCGCGTCTCGTGCCTTCGCAGACCGCGCTCGTTGCGGAGTGGAAGGACGGGCAGGCAATCCTCGTCGCGGTCCGCCGCGATTCGGCCGCGGAGCGGGCGGGCCTGCGCCCCGGAATGCGGGTGCTGACGGTCGATGGCGAGGACGTCGGATCCGCCGTCGATCGCGTTGCGCCTGGGTACCTGTCCGTGCCCGACCCCGCGGCACGGACGTGGGCGTTGCAGGTGGTGCTCGCCGGACGTCACGAGAATCCATCCATCAAGCTGCGGGTACAGGACGGCACCACGTCGCGCGAGGTCGAATTCGTCGCGTCGTTCCCCGCGCCGTCGGCGCTCCTGACCCACGGCCGCGCCGGCGACGTCGGCTTCATCCGCATTGCCAACGCGCTCGGCGACCCGGCGCTCGTCGAAGCGTTCGACCGTGCGCTCGCGGACCTTGCCGGCGTGCGCGCGCTGGTGCTCGACCTGCGCGACACGGGCAGCGGCGGCATCTCCAGCGTCGCCCGCGGGATCATGGGCCACTTCGTCGCGACGACGAAGCCTTATCAGCGCCACGAACTGGTCGCCGAGTACCGCGACAGCGGCATCCGGCGCATGTGGGTGGAGGAGGTCGCGCCGCGCGCGCCGCTGTTCAAGCCTCCCGTGGTGGTGCTGGTCGGCCGCTGGACCGGCAGCATGGGCGAGGGCATCGCGATCGGCCTTCACGCCGCGCGCGGCGCGCCGGTGCTGGGCGAGCCGATGGCGAAGTTGCAGGGCGCGCTCGGCGAGATCGAGCTGCCGAACTCGAAGATCGTCGTGCGCGTCCCGACGGAGCGGCTCGCTCACGTCGACGGCACGCCGCGCGAGGCGTTCGTCCCGCGTCCGGTGCCGGGCGCCGGTGCGCCTGGTCGCGACTCCGCTCTCGACGCTGCCGTCGCAGTTGCAGCGAAGCTTGGCGCCGCGAAGGCGCGCTAGCTGGCGGGCCATCAGGATCGACGCCGGCGCGGCGCCCGGCAACAGCACGTTCGTCATGCAACCGTGAGCTTCTCACTTTCCCGCGACGCCCATGCGTCACGTTGCCGTCATTGCTCGTTCGAGGTCGACCCCGGCGGGCTCGCCAAGACGGGCGTGAACGGGCTCATCGATGCATTGAAGAAGGTCCGCGAGAAGATGGCGCAGTGAGTTGCCGGCCGTCCGAACGCGGCGTGCGCCGCTCGCCACGCGACTTCAATACGACTTGGGCAGCCCGAGCTCTTTCTCCGCGACGAAGTTGAGGATCATGTGCTCGCTCACGGGAGCGATGCGCGGGATGAAGCTCTCGCGCAGGTACCGCTCGACATGGAACTCCGCCGAGTAGCCCATGCCGCCCAGCGTGAGCACGGCCTGCTCGCACGCCTCGAAGCCCGCCTGCGCGGCGAGGTACTTCCCGGCGTTGGCCTGCACGCCGCACTCCGCCCCGGCGTCGTACAGTGCGGCTGCCTGCATCACCATGAGGTTGGCCGCTTCGAGGTGCATCCACGCGCGCGCAAGCGGATGCGCGATCGCCTGGTTTTGCCCGATGGGGCGGTCGAACACGATGCGCTCCTTGGCGTACGCGACCGCGCGCCGCACCGCCACGCGTCCGATGCCCACGGCCTCCGCCCCCATGAGGATGCGCTCGGGATTCATGCCGTGAAGGATCGAGCGGAAGCCCGAGCCCTCCGGGCCGATGCGGTCCCGCTCCGGCACGAACATGTCGTTGAAGAAGAGCACGTTCGAGTCGACCGCGTGACGGCCCATCTTGTCGATCTTGCGGATCTCGACCTTGCTGCGATCGAGCGTGGTGTAGAAGAGCGAGAGACCTTCCGTCTTGCGCGTCACGGCTTCGAGGGGCGTCGTGCGCGCGAGGAGCAGCACCTTCTCCGCGACCTGCGCGGTGGAGATCCAGATCTTGCTGCCGTTGATGCGGTAGCCGCCTTCGCAGCGGTCGGCCCGCGTGCGAAGCCGGGTCGTGTTCAGCCCGGCGTCCGGTTCCGTCACCGCGAAGCAGGCGCGCTCGTCGCCGCGGATGAGCGGCGGCAGCATGCGCGCCTTCTGTTCCTCCGTGCCGAGCACGACGACGGGCTGCAGGCCGAAGATGTTCATGTGCACTGCGGACGCGCCGCTCATGGCCGCGCCCGATTCGGCGATGGCCTGCATCATCACGGCAGCCTCGCGGATGCCGAGACCACTGCCCCCGAACGCTTCGGGCATCGCGATGCCGAGCCATCCCGCGCCGGCGACGGCGCGATGGAACTCGACCGGAAACTCGCCGCGGCGGTCGCGTTCAAGCCAGTAGGCGTCGTCGAACTTTGCGCACAGCGCGAAGACGGCTTCACGCACGCGCCGCTGGTCATCGGTCAGGGTGCATTCCACGGTGATAATCTCCGGTGGGCATCGATGGATGAGGGGAAGGAACGGTCATGTCCCTGTTCGACCTGAAAGGCAAGACCGCGGTCGTCACCGGCGCGAGCCGCGGCATCGGCCGCGCCATCGCGCTGCGGCTTGCGGAGCATGGCGCGCGCGTGGTCGTGTCGAGCCGCAAGCAGGCGGCGTGCGAGGCCGTGCGCGACGAGATCGTCGCGGCAGGCGGGGAGGCGCTGGTGCAGACCTGCAACGTCGCGCACA
>CAZIZD010000010.1:0-7188 GCA_964543615.1 uncultured Alcaligenaceae bacterium
TCCGCGTGCCGTCCTCGCTGTGCGGGATCTTCGGGTTGAAGCCCACGTACGGCAGGCTTTCGCGGCGCGGATCGTTTCCCTTCGTCGACAGCCTCGACCACCTGGGGCCCATGGCCGCGACGCTGCCCGATCTCGCCGCGGCGTACGACGCGCTGCAAGGCCCGGACGGCGAGGACCCCGCGTGCGCGCAGCGCGGTCCCGAGCCCGTGGTTGCGTCATGCAACCAGGGCATCGACGGCGTTCGCATCGCCCGACTCGGAGGCTACTTCGAGGAGAACGCCACGCCGTCCGCCCGTGCCGCCGTCGAGCGCGCCTGCCTCGCGCTCGGCGTTGCGCGCACCGTGGAGCTTCCCGCCGCGAGCCTCGGGCGCGCCGCGGCGTTCGTGATCACCGCAAGTGAAGGCGGCGCCCGCCATCTCGCGCACCTGCGCGCCGCGCGCGATCACCTGGAGCCGCTCTCGCGGGAACGGTTCGTTGCCGGCGCGCTGCTTCCGGCGGCCTGGTACGTGAAGGCGCAGCGCGTGCGGCGCTGGTATCGCGATGCCGTGCGCGAGCTTTGGCGCGGGGTGGACGTGCTGATCGCACCCGCCACGCCCTGCGAGGCGACGCCCATCGGCGAGGAGTGGCTCACGATCGACGGCGCGCGCCTGCCCTTGCGGCCGAGCATGGGACTCCTCACGCAGCCCATCTCGTGCATCGGCCTGCCGGTGGTGACGGTGCCCATGCCGCGGACCGGGCACCTTCCGATCGGCGTGCAGGTCATTGCCGCGCCGTGGCGCGAGGACTTATGCTTCCGTGTCGCGGGGGCGCTGGTGGCCTCCGGCGCTTCCTTCTCCCCGCTGCCCGCACTCGCCGCCTGACTCCCCAATGCCCGAGGTCAACCTCGCCGACGTCGTCGCGGAAGTTCGCGCCGCGTTCGACCGCTACGAAGCCGCGCTGGTGGGCAACGACATCGACGTCCTGAACGAGCTCTTCTGGAACAGCGAGCGCACGATCCGCTACGGGCCTGGCGAGAACCTTCACGGATACTCCGAGATCTCGGCCTTCCGCGCCGCGCGCTCGCCCGTCGGACTTTCGCGCACGCTCACCAACGTCGTCGTCACGACCTTCGGCCGCGATTGCGCCACGGTCAACGCCGAGTTCGTCCGCATGGATCGCCGCGGCCGCCAGAGCCAGACCTGGGTGCGGCTCGACGGCGCGTGGCGCGTCGTGTCCGCCCACGTGTCCCTGCTTCCTTCGTGAGCCGTCCATGAGGCCGCGCGCTGCCGCACGCGTCGAGGCCGCGCCCGAGCGCTCGCTCGCGGAGACGGCCTACGACAAGGTCAAGGCCGAGATCTTCGACTTCACGCTCTTGCCCGGCGACCGCTTCACCGAGACCGAGATCGCGCAGCGCCTCGCGATGAGCCGCACGCCCGTGCGCGAAGCCCTGTACCGCCTCGAGCGCGAGGGCTATCTCACGGTGCACCTGCGCGTGGGCTGGAGCGTGCGGCCGTTCGACTTCAGGCAGTTCGAGGACTTCTACGACCTGCGGCTCATTCTCGAGCTCGCCTCCATCGCAAGGCTGTGCGACATGCAGGAGCGCGAAGGACTCGACGAGCTCAAGGCGATCTGGCTCGCGCCGGCCGCCGAGCGCATCGCGGACGCGATGAAGGTGGCGGCGCTGGACGAGGCGTTCCACGCGCGGCTCGTCGCGGCGGCCGGCAACCCGGAAGTCGCGCGCTGCCACCGCGATGTCACCGAGCGCATCCGCATCATCCGCAGGCTCGACTTCACGCAGGCGCATCGCATCGACAAGACCTACGACGAGCACGCGCAGATCCTGCGCGCGGTCATCAGGCGCCGGGCGGAGGAGGCCGCGCGCCTGCTGCGCTCGCACGTCGAGGCCAGCAAGGCCGAGGTGCGCAAGATCACGCTGCACCGGCTATATACGGCGCGCGCGACGTGAGCGAGGCGCCATCGCATTCTCCCTGGGGAACGCCCGTTCCCGCGTGGCCCACCGGCGAGCGCACGCAGTTCGAGGTCGTCGGCGGGTATCCGTTCGCGTACGTCGAGGAAGGCGCTCGCCTGCCCGCGCTCGTGCTCGTGCATGGTTCGATGAGCGACCTGCGTGCGTTCCAGTTCCAGGTGCCCGCGCTCGCGCGGACCTCGCGAACCATCTCCATGAGCCTGCGCCACTTCTACCCTGAGCGATGGAGCGGGAGCGGCGACGATTTCAGCGTCGAGCGGCACGCCGAGGACGTCGCGGCGTTCATCGAGGCGCGCGGCCTCGGCCCCGTGCATCTCCTCGGACATTCGCGCGGCGGTGCGGTGGCGCTGCAAGTGGCGTTGTGCCATCCGCGCATCGTCCGCACGCTGATCCTCGCCGATCCGGGCGGGCTCGAACCGCTGCTGCCGCAGTCGGCCGCGGGCGAGGCGATGGCGCGGCAATCCGTCGAGATGTTCGCGCGGCTGCGCGACAACCTGGCCAATGGGGATGTCGACGCCGCGCTGCGGCGCTTCGTGGAGGACCTGAACGGCCCGGGCGCGTGGGAGAAGCGCACGCCCGAGCAGCGGCAGGTCATGCGTGACAACGCGGCCACCGGTCCCGCGTGCGCGCAGCGGCCGGCATTCACCCCCGACCAGATCGCGACGCTGGCGATGCCGATCCTCGCGATGACCGGGTCGGCAAGCCCCGCGCGCTATCGGCTCATGCTCGAAGCGATGCGTGCGCTCAATCGCAACGTCCGCGAGATCGTCACGCTCGAAGGCGCTGCGCACGGCATGCAGCGCGACCGCCCGGACGCGTTCAACGCGGCCGTGCGCGCGTTCGTCGAGGCGCACTGACCCGCGGCTTCGCGCCGCGGGCTGTTACGCCGGCACGATCACTGCGCCTTGAGTCCCAGCGCCTTGATGCGAGGCTCGAAGAGCGTGCGGTCGGACTTGATGAGCGCCTCCAGGTCGGCGGGCGAGCCGCCGATCGGCTCGGAGGCCACGGTCGCAAAGCGCTTGGCGAGCTCCGGGTCTTTCAGCGCGACGTTGGCCGCCCGATTGAGCGTGGCGATCACGTCCGGCGGCGTGCCCTTCGGCACGTAGAAGGCGTTCCATCCAATGAGCTCAATGGGGACGCCGCCCTCCTTGAACGTTCCCACGCCGGGCAGGAACGAAGTCCGCTTCGGGTTGGTCACGGCAATCGCCGTCACCTGTCCGTTGTTGATCGGCGCCATGGTCGAGGGCATCGCCTCGATGACGAGATCGAGGTCGCCGCGCATGAGGTCGGTGTACAGCGCGGCGTTGCCGGTCGCGTAGGGCACGCGCGTGAACGGGATCTTGGTGGCGTCGGCGAGCATTCCGTAGAGCACGTGCGCCGTCGTGCTCGCCACGCCGATGGTCATGGGCTTGGGCGACGCCTTGGCCATCTCGAGCACCTCGGCGAGCGTCTTCCCCTTCCACTTGTTGTTGGCGAGCAGCGCGTACCCGGTGCCCGCGATCGCGACGACGGGTGCCAAATCCTTGGTCGGATCGAAGCCCATGTTGTCGAACAGGAACGGGTTCGAGACGTGCGTCGCGTTGCCGGTGCAGAGCACCGTGTAGCCGTCCGGCGGCGAGGCCGCGGCCTGCGCGCCGCCGATGTTGCCGCCGGCCCCCGGCTTGTTCTCGATGACCATCGGCTGGTTCAACTCGACGCGCACGCGATCGAGGAATACACGGCACATCACGTCCGTCGCCTGTCCGACGCCGTAGGGCACGATGGCCTTCATGGGCTTGTTCGGGTAGGGCTGCGCGTGCGCCGCCATGGACGCGGCCGCGGCGATGCAAGCCGCCGCGATCCACTGCCTGCTGTGCTGGATCATGGTTTCCTCCTTATGGGCCGTTTTGCGGGGCCTTCGTCTTACTTCGGCGGCGGATTCCAGGACTTGGTCTCGGGCTTGATCCAGGGAACGCCTTCGTCGCCGAAGTCCTCGTCCTGCCACTTCACGAGATGGATGTAGTCGTGACGCACCGGCGAGAACACTTCGATCAGCGACACGGGCGTCTCGCCCAGCGCATAGCCGCGATGCATCATGAATGCGCGCACGTCGCAGGCCTCTCCCGGCCCGATGTCGTATTCCTCGCCGTCGATCTCCATGCGCATGGTGCCCTTCAGCACGATGAGCAGCATGTCGTGCGGATGATCGTGCGGCGGGCGGTGGTTGCCCTGCTTGCCGAGCGGCTGCGGCTGGATGTCGGCGAAGATGATCTGCGCATCCTTGGTCCGGATCGACCAGCGCGTCATGCGTCCCTCGTGCAGGTCCTTCTCGCGCGGGTTGTCGGCGATCTTGTAGACGGAAAGCTTGGCCACGGTTCCTCCTGTGTTGTTCGGGGCGTTGCCATCATACGAACCTGCGAGACTTGGGCCAGACGCGATCCGGAAACCCTGCTTTGCGTATACTGCAAGACTCCACAGACGTGTGCGGGACCCATGGAATTGAAGCCGCTCGACTGGTTCCTCTGCGTTGCCGAGACGGGCAGCTTGAGCCGCGCGGCGCTCGACCTCGACGTGTCGCAGTCGATGCTGAGCCGCGGCATCCAGGATCTCGAGCAGGAGTTGGGGCAACGGCTCTTCCATCGCACGGGCCGCGGCATGTACCCAACCGAGTTCGGCCAGCGCATGCTGCCGATTGCACGCCGGGCTGCACTCGAGGTCTCGCGCTTCAACAACGAGGCCAAGGCGCTGCGCGGCAAGCTTTCGGGCACCGTCGCCATCGGCCTGCCCGGGTCGGTGGCCGCGCGCATCGTGGCGCCGCTCGTGCAGGCCGCGCGGGAGCGCTTTCCCGAGCTCTCGCTGCGCTTCGTGGAGGGCTTGAGCGGAGGCATCGAGGAGCGCCTTGCCGCGCGCCGCATCGACATCGGACTCGTGTTCCTGCCGAAGTCCCGCGTCACGCGGTCGATGGTCCCGCTCGCGTCCTCGAGCCTCTACCTCGTCGGACCGCAGGGCGACGCGCTCACCGCCAGGCGCACGGTGACGCTCGCGCAGGCAGCCGCCCAACCGGTCATGCTCCCCGGAAGGCCGCACTCGGTACGCACGATGGTCGAGGAAATCTGCGCCGAGCGCGGCCTGGCTCTCACGCTGCTGTGCGAGATCGAGTCGCTGCTCGCGATCAAGGAGACCGTGGCCGCGGGTTGCGGGTACACGATCGCGGGTTACGACTCGGTGGCGACCGACGTGGCGGCGGGCCGGCTGCAGGCATCACCGATCAAGGATCCGCCCATCTCGCGCCTGCTCGTGATGACGACAGGCCCCAAGAATTCGGTCACCACCGCGGCGCGGGCGATTGCGGCCTTGCTCACCACCGTGGCGGCCGGCCTGGTACGGCAGGGAACGTGGCGCGCCCCCTCGATGTAGAGCGTTTGCGCAGTGCAGCATGCGACTGTCACAATTCGCGGGCACACTGACGGGCTGCCTCGCGAATGCCCCCGATGCCTTACCTTTCCATCGAGAATCTCTGCGTCTCGTACGACGGCAACCGCGTCCTCGACCGGGTGAGCCTTGACGTCGAGCGCGGGGAGATGATCGCGCTGCTCGGCAGCTCCGGCTGCGGCAAGACCACGCTGCTGCGCTCCATCGCCGGCTTCGTGATTCCCGACGAGGGTTCCATCAAGGTGAACGGCCAGGACATCACGCGGCTGCCGCCGGAGAAGCGCGCCACCGCGATGATGTTCCAGTCGTACGCCCTCTGGCCGCACATGACGGTGGAGGGCAACATCGCCTATGGCCTTCGCATGCGCGACTGGAAGCGCGACGCCATCGCGAAACGCGTCGGCGAGATGCTGAAGCTTCTGCAGCTCGAAGGGTTCGAGAAGCGTCCGGTGACGCAGCTTTCGGGGGGACAGCGCCAGCGCGTGGCGATGGGCCGCGCCCTGGCGGTCGACCCGCACCTGCTGCTCCTCGACGAGCCCATGTCCAACCTCGATTACAAGGTGCGGCTCGAGCTGCGCCACGAGTTGCGCGCGTTGCAGCGCCGCGTCGGCATCACCGCGGTCTACGTGACGCACGATCGCGAGGAGGCGTTGATGCTCGCCGATCGCATCGCCGTGATCGACGCAGGGCGCGTGGTCCAGTTCGGCCCGCCCGAGGACGTGTTCCATCGCCCGGGCTCCGCATTCGTCGCGGGGTTCATGGGCGCGGACAATGCGCTCGTGATGACGCGCACGGCCGATGGCGCGCTGCATCTCGGCGCGCCGGGGCAAGGTGAGCCGGTGACCGCACACTTTCGTAGCGACACCGCGCGCGTGCATTCGAAGGGCGCTGCGCATGGCGGCGCTGAGCTGCGCCTCGACGGCGTCGTGGTGCAGGCCGTGTACGTGGGGCAGGGTTACCGCTATCGCGTGCGCGTCGACGGAGGTGCCGACGTGTGGGCGCTCTCCGATGCGCGGCTCGAAGAGAACGTGGCGGTCACCGTGGCGGTGCCGCGCGACGCCATGCTCGTATTTGCCCGTGCCGCGGATGCGGCAAGGAAGGTCGCATGAACATGCACGCGAGGCGCGTCGCGATGGCGCTCGCTCTGCTCACGACGGCAGGCCACGCGAGCGTGGCGCTCGCCGCGTTCCTCGACGGCATGCCGGTCGCCGCCATCGACAACGACGCCGGCACCGCGATCGTCGTGCGCACGCTCGATCCGCCATCGTTCTCCGCGCAACGGTACGCCTTCACGATGCCCGGCAATCGTGCCGTGCAGGCGATGCGCATCCATCGCCCGGCATCGGGCGCCCAGGCCGACCTCGTGACGGTCGCCGCCGGCGACGGGACCCTGTTGCGGTTGCCGGAAGGGGCGTTTGCCGGCGGATCGCCTCCCGCGTCGCCCTCACCGCTTCGCGTCTCGAACAGCGCGGACGCGTTCGACGTTGCGTGCGACAACCGCACTGCGATTGCCGTGGGCACGAGCAGCGCGACGCCCGTCGCGCTCGTGGATCTTGTCTCCGGCACCGAGAACGCGACCATCGCGTACACCGGCAAGCTCGGCCGCGCGGTAGCCATCGCCGAAGACGGATCGCAGGCGCTGGTCGTACTCGACGACGCGGGGACGAGCGCCGGCATCGTGAGGCGCGTCACCATCGCGCCCGGCAGCCTCACCGATGCGGGCGAGTTCGTCGCGTACGGCGCTTCCCTCATTGCGCGCGTGCTCTACGCACCCGGCAAGGCCAGCAACGCTGGTGGCGTGGCCACCTCCG
>CAZIZD010000010.1:7198-26330 GCA_964543615.1 uncultured Alcaligenaceae bacterium
TGCTCGAGCCGATCCTCGCCAAGTGCGCGCGCCACGGCATCGCGATCGTCGGCAGCGGAACTTCCGATGTCGTCTCGTTCACGGTGCCCGGGCTGATGCCGCGCAGCGCGGTGCGGCTCGGCGGCGGCAGGGGCAACGCGGTGGTGTTCTCAGCGGCCGGCGACCGCATCTACGTGCGAAGCGGACGCGGAGACGTGAAGGACGTGGTGGAGGCGTTCACATTCAACCCCGCGACCGGCGAGATCGGCCCCGTGCCGCTGTGGCGCTCCGATGCCATCGGCGGCTTCCACGGCAACGTCTACCAGTCGCCGCTCGCCATCAGTGAAGACGGACGCTACCTGATCGCCGGGGACCAGGATCTCGGCGGACATTCGGCGTCGCCGCATCTTGCGGCCGTCGACGTGGGCAACGGCAGCATCGCATCGACCATCGCCCTGGGGCCGGGCGCGCGCCCGGCCGTCGTGGCGGCGCGACGTGCGTGCAAGGCAGGCGCGTCCACGCAGGTCGCGGTCGAGTACCGCCACGCGACCTTCGACCACTATTTCGCGACGAGCCTCGCCGACGAGATCGCGAAGCTCGACAATGGGACGTTCGCGGGCTGGACGCGCACGGGCAAGCAGTTCAACGTGTACCCGCCGGGAACGGTGGGCACGACGCCGACGTGCCGCTTCTTCAGCACCGCCTTCGGGGCCAAGAGCTCGCACTTCTACGCGACGTCGGCGGCGGAATGCGCGACCGTGAAGTCGAATCCCAACTGGCAGTTCGAGGGCGAGGTGTTCAACACTTCCGCAGTGGCGAGCGACGGCACGTGCGCGCCGCTGCTGCTGCCCCTCTACCGGCTTTACAACAACGGCCAAGGCGGCGCGCCGAACCATCGCTACACGACGGACGCGGCGGTGAGGACGCAGATGCTGGGCGCGGGATGGATGGCCGAGGGCGCGGGGCAGGGGGTCGTCGCTTGCGTGCCGCCATGAGTTTGTCGCTGGCTTGTCATCGGGCGCGCGAGCGCCCTTACGAGAAGGAGGAAGCATGAGACTCAATCGGTTGCTGTCCGCGATGGCCGTTGGCGCGCTGCTTGCGCTGCCGGCCGCGGTGTCCGCGCAGACGACGCTCAACGTCGTGACCGCGGGCGACCAGAACATGGTCGACTACGTGAACAACTACCTCGGGCCCCGGTTCGAGAAGATGAACCCGGGCGTCAAGGTGCGCGCCGTAGGCACGGGCCCGGGCGACGGCGGCTCGCAGAAGATCTACGAGAAGCTTGCGGCGCAGCAGAAGGCCGGCGCGAACGCGTGGGACACCGACGTCGCGGTCGTGCATCAGCGCGGCGCGGCGACGATGGTCAACGAGAAGCTGCTCATGCCGTATCGCAACGACGTCGCGGCGGGCAAGCTCGTCTCGCGCGACACCGCCAAGAACGCGCTCGGCGCCAACGTCGACGGCTACGTGCTGCCCATGTTCCACAGCCAGATCGCCTTCGCCTACAACCCGGATCTCGTCAAGGCGCCGCCCAAGTCGTACGCGGAACTCGTCGAGTGGGTGAAGAAGAATCCGAAGCAGTTCGGGTACAACGGCGTGAAGGGCGGTATGTCGGGCGTGGGCTTCGTGATGGGCTGGGTGAACGCCAACAGCGGCCTCGGCGACAAGCTCGAGAAGGGTCCGTACTCCGCGGCCGACAAGGCGACGATCGACAAGTCGCTCGCGGGACTCAAGGACTTCAACCAGAACGTCGTGATGACCCCGGGCAACGCGGGCACGCTCGACATGCTGAACCGCGGCGAGATCGCGATGGGCCCGGTGTGGGTCGACATGTTCTACACGTGGCAGGCCGACGGCAAGCTCTCGCCCAAGATCAAGCTAGCGCTGCCGGACCCGGGTCTGCCGGGCCAGCCGATGTACTACGTGATTCCCGCCAAGGCCGCGAACGCCGCGCTCGCCAAGAAGTTCATCGACTTCGCGGAGAGCCCGGAGGTGCAGGCCGACGGCATCGTCAAGCAGTTCAACTGGTATCCGGGCATCGATCCGCAGTACGTGCAGGCGAAGCTCACGCCGGCAGAGTGGAACAAGCTCTTCGCGGACATCACGCCGCAGCAGCTCGCCAAGAACGGGCGGCCGTTCCCGCTGTCGGATTACTTCACGGATATCGTGGAAGGTTACGAGCGGGTGGTCCTGAAGTAGCCGGGTTGCCCCTTACCCCGACCCTCTCCCCGCGCGCGGGGAGCGGGGCTCCCTCTTCGATGCGCCTCCTCGCCGAACCCTCGCCCCGCGTGCGGGGAGGGGGCAGGGTGAGGGGCGCGTGGCTCCAGTGAACAGCCGCTGGCACGCCTATGCGCTCGTCGCGCCGGCGCTCGCGGTCATCGCGCTGTTCTTCGTCCTGCCGCTCGTCCTCTCGGCGGTGCTCGCATTTCGATCCACGGGCGGCGGCTTCACGCTGGAGCACTTCGCCAAGGCGTGGGACCTGTACCAGAAGGACCTCTTGTTCACCGTCGGCATCGTGCTGCTCTCGACGGTGCTGATCGGCGTCGTAGCCGTCGCGATCGCCGGGTACCTCACCCTCGGCGAGAACAAGCGTGCCGTCGCGATCCTGCGATGGCTCTATCGCTGGCCGCTCTTCATCCCGTTCATCGTCACCGGCCAGATCATGCGCACGTTCCTTGCCAAGAACGGGATGCTCAACCACGTGCTGATCGGGTCGGGGCTCATCGAGCCGCTGCAGGCGCAGAGCCTGCTCGACTGGCGTGGCATCGTCGTCGCCTTCGTGTGGAAGCAGGCGCCGTTCGTGACGCTGCTCCTCGCGGGCGCCATGGCCTCGATCGAGACGCAGCACATCGAGGCCGCGCGCAACCTCGGCGCGCGGCGCCTGCGGGTACTGTTCGACATCGTGCTGCCGCAGGTGCGCGGCACGCTGCTCGTGGGCCTCGTGCTCTCGTTCGTCACGATGCTGTCGGTGCTCTCGGTGCCGCTCATGATCAATCCGAACTCGCCGACCATGATCACGGTGGACATCGCCTACCGCATCAGCACGCTGTCGGACTACGGCGTGGCCAACGCGCTGTGCCTCATGTCGCTCGTCATCGCGGGCGGCGGCGCGTGGTTCTATCTTCAGCACTCCGCCCGGGCGATGAAGTCGTGATCCGCATGCGCTGGCCGCAGATGATCGCGACGGGCGTCGTGCTGGCCCTGATCGCGTTCGTGATCTTCGGGCCTCTCGCCAACCTCTTCCTGTGGGCGTTCGCCGAGAAGTGGTACTTCCCGAACAGGATCCCGCAGGAATTCGGCCTCACGTTCTGGGGGCGCGTGTTCAGCCCGCGCGGCGGCGCCGTCGCCTCGCTCGGCACCAGCATCTGGATCGCCATCCTGACGGTGCTCGTGAGCCTCGCCGTGGCCATCCCCGCGGGCTACGCTCTCGCGCGCCTGCGATTGCGCTGGCGCGCGCTGATCCTGCTCGCGTTCCTGTTGCCGCAGGCGGTGCCCAATCTTCCGGTCTATGTCAACATCGCGCGCGTGTTCTACGAGATCGGACTCAACGGAACGGTGCTCGGCGTGGTGCTGGTCCACGCTTCGCACGGCCTCGTGCTTGCCGTGTGGATCGCGTCCGCGGCGTTCGCGTCGATCGATGCCTCGCTCGAGGAGGCCGCGCGCAACATGGGCGCGTCGCCGTGGACGTGCTTTCGCACCGTGACGCTGCCGCTCGCAGCCCCCGGGCTCATCGCGAGCGCGATCTTCGTGTTCCTCGAGTCGCTCGACGAGTTCACGGGCACCTACTTCGTCGGCGTCCCCGACGTGACCACGCTGCCGCTCCTCATGTTCAACGCGAGCATGGGCGGCAACTATCAGATCGCGTCCATCACCGCGCTGCTCCTCCTCATCCCCTCGATCGTGTTCATGCTGGTGGTCGAGCGGTTCCTCAAGGCGGACGTGCTCGCGAGCGTGGGCAAGTGAAGGGCCGCATCGCCTTCATCGTGATCCTGACGATCGCGGCCGCCGTGGCCGCGTTCGTCGTGCCGCCCGTGTCGCAGCCGCTCGAGTATCACAACTTTGCGGATGCCCGCACGATGCTCGGCATTCCGCGCTTCCTCGACGTGGTGTCCAACCTCTCGTTCCTGATCGTCGGCGCGATCGGGCTCGCGATCATGGCGCTGCGGCCCGCGGCGTTCGCATCACGGGCGGAGAAGTGGCCCTACCTCGTGTTCTTCGTGGGACTCGCGCTCACCTGCGCGGGGTCGGGCTTCTACCATCTCGCGCCCGACAACGGGCGCCTAGTCTGGGATCGCCTGCCGATCACCACCACGCTCGCGGGACTCCTCGTCTCGCAGATCGGCGATCGCGTGAACGTGCGTCTCGCGAACGCGCTGCTGATTCCCGCGATCCTGATCGGGGCCGCGTCGGCGTGGTACTGGCACCTCACGGACAATCTCGTCCCATACCTGACCGCGCAGATCTACGCCGCGGTGGCGACGTTCCTCATCGCGCTCCTCTTCCCTTCGCGCTACACCTGCGGCTATTACCTGTACTGGGCGTTCGCGTGGTTCGTGGTCTCCAAGATCACCGAGACCTACGACAAGCAGATCTACCAGGCGCTCGGCTTCGTGAGCGGACACACGCTGAAGCACCTGGCCGCGGCGGCGGCAGGGCTTGCGATCTGCCAGATGCTTGCGCGCAGGACGATCAGGACGGCGTCCGCTTCGCCTTGAGCAGGCGATGCTGGATCTTGCCCGTTGCGGTGCGCGGCATGTCGGACTCTTCGATGAACTCGATCGCGCGCGGCCGCTTGTAGCCCGCGATGCGGTCGCGGCACCAGGCGAGGAGCTCCGCTTCGGTGACGCTGCCTCCTGCGCGCTTCACGATGACAGCATGCACCGCCTCGCCCCACTTGGAATCGGGCACGCCGATCACCGCGACGTCCTGCACGTCCGGATGCGCGTGGAGCATCGACTCCACCTCGGACGGATAGATGTTCTCGCCTCCGCTGATGATCATGTTGCTCTTGCGGTCGACGAGGTGATAGAAGCCGTCCTCGTCGCGCCGCGCCATGTCACCCACCGAGCACCACGCGCCGCGGAAGGCTTCGGCGGTCTTCTCCGGGTTCTTCCAGTACCCGTCGAACACGTAGGGCGTGCACGAGAAGAGCTCGCCCACCTCGCCGTCGGGGACGTCGCGCCCGTCGGTATCGAGGATGCGCACGGGACCCGAGCCCGTCCACTCGCGCCCGACGCTGCCGAGCTTGGTGAGCTGCTCCTCGGGACGCAGGAGCGTCACCCAGCCGGCCTCGGTCGATCCGTAGAGCTCGAAGAGCTGCGAGTTCCTGAAGTGCTCCATGATCGCGAGCTTGGTCTCGCGCCTGGCGGGCGCGGGGGAGATCATGAGCTTGCTCACCTTGTCGACGTCGTACTTCGCTTTCACCGCGCCGGGGAGGTCGAGCATCATGATGTAGTGCGTCGGCACGAGCGACGTGAACGTCACGTGTCGCTCCGACAGCGTGCGCAGCAAGTGCTCCGGATCGAAGCTCTTGCGGTCGTCGATCACGCACTCGGCACCGAGGTACGTGAACGTGAACGAGAAGTAGAGCGAGTTCGCGTGGCACATCGGCATCACGAGCAGCGCCGTGTGGTCGCGCGCGAACCCCATGTCGAGGGCGCTGACGAGCGAGATGAGTGCGCTGCCCGCGTGATTGCGGATGGCACCCTTCGGGCGTCCCGTGGTGCCCGACGTGTACATGAGCGCCCACGTGTCGCTCGGAACGACCAGCACGTCCGGCGCGATGCCGGACGCGCGCGCGATGAGGGCCTCGTAAGATCGCCATCCCGCGGGTGCGCTCTCCGCGCCAAAGTGGACGTAACCGCCGTCGACGATACCCAGCTTGTCGCGAATCGGCTCCACGCGGTCGAGCAGATCGTCCTGCACGATGAACGCGCGCGCTTCGCAGTGCGTGGCGATGTACTCGATCTCGCCCGCCACGAGGCGGAAGTTGATCGGCACCGCGACGAGTCCCGCCCGAGCGAGCGCCACGTACATCTCCATCCACTCAAGGCAGTTGTAGCCGAGGAGCGCCACGCGGTCGCCCTTGCGAAGGCCAAGACCGAGGAGTGCATTGCCGAGACGGTTGGCGCGATCGCTCCACTGCGCGAAGGTGATCGCGCGGCGCGAATCGCGCGCCCCGACCTTGTCCGGATGCAGCCGCGCCTGCGCGGCCACCACTTGCGCGACGTTGAGAAGGCTCATGGCGGACCTGCGATCTAGCTGCGGCGCGCGCGCTCGGCGTCGTCCCACGCGGTGAGCGCCTGGTACTCGGGCACCCAGCCCAGGCCCTTGCCCGCGTCGGAAGAGAGCGCGTGCTGCGTCACCACGACGTCGAGCAGTGCGGGCGCGTTGGCGAACGCGTCGGCGAGCGCGCCCTCGAGCCGCGCGGGATCGGTGACGCGCTCGCCGTGCAAACCGAACGCCCGCGCCATCATCGCGTAGTCGGACCACGCGAGCGTCGTGCCCACCACGCGGCCGCCGTAGTTCATCTCCTGGTCGAGGCGCTCGATGTTCCAGGCTGCATTGTTGGAAATGATGAACACCACCTTCGCACCGTGCCGCTTGGCGGAGTCGATCTCCATCGCGTTGATGCCGAACGCGCCGTCGCCGCTGATCACGACCACCTGGCGGTCCGGATAACGCAGCGCTGCCGCGACGCCGTAGGGCACGCCGACACCGAGGCAGCCGAAAGTGCCCGAGTCGAGATACGTGCGCGGCGGCAGTCCCATGCGCGCGAAGCTCAGGATATCGCCGCCGTCGGCGACGGTGATTGCATCGGGCTTCAACGCCTTGTGAAGCGCCGCGAAGATGCGATTCGGGTGCATGTGCCCGTCCTTGCCGGCGGGCGCCTCGCCGAGCGAGCCCGCGTACTTTGTCGCGCGTCGCACGTGCTCGTCGCGCAACGCTTTCGTCCAGGCGGTGTCGAGATTGGGCGACGGTACGGCGATCTCGTTGCCCAGCGCGTCGAGCCCGAGTCGGGGGGTGACGAAGAGCTCCACTTCGCCGCGGCGGTTCTCGCGCAACTCTTCCCAGTTGTCGGCGATGCGGATGAAGCGCGCATTCGGCAGCACCGCGGGCGAGCCGTATCCGGTCTGGTAGTCGAGCTTGCGTCCGACCACGATCACGAGGTCGGACTCCTGCATCGCGCGCGCGCGCACCGCGCCGACCACCGACGGATGATCCGCGGGCACGAGGTTGCGGCTTTCCTGCGTGTCGAGGTACACCGCCCCCGTGCGGTCGAGGAAGCGCGCGAGCTCGCGCTCGCAACCGAGTGCGCCGCGGCCGGTGAGCACTAGCAGACGCCTGGCTTCGCGCATGAGGGCCGCCGCCTTCTTCACTTCGGCAGGGTCGGGCGCAAACCGGCGCGGCGGCTTCGATGCGAGCCACTCGTCGAGGATCAACGCGGGCGCGACCGCCTTGCGCAGCACGTCGGTGGGAATCTCGACGTACACCGGACCCGGGGGGTTGCCGTCGCCGGCGGCCGTCGCGTACGCCTTGTCGAGATCGCGCAGCACGTTGTCGGCGAAGCGCAGCGTGCGCGACTGCCGCGTGACGGGACGCATGATGTCCACGTGCGCGATGCCCTGCAGCGGGCCCAAGTCGTCCTGCGCTACCGGCGCGCATCCTCCGATGAGCAGCACCGGTACGCGCTCGAGCTGCGCGTTGGCCATCGCGGTGACGCAGTTGGTGACGCCCGGACCCGCCGTGACCATCGCGACGCCCACGCCGCCGCCGAGCGCCGCGTGCGCCTGCGCCATGTGCACCGCCGCGCCTTCGTCGCGCACGTCGACGATGCGCACGCCGCGCTGCCCCAGCTGGTCCCAGATGGGCTGGATGTGCCCGCCCTGCAGGCCGAACACGCGGTCGACGCCGCGCGCGATGAGGAAATCGACGACGATCTCGGCGACCGTCTTCGCTTGGGAGGACATGCGATGGCTCCTGCAAGGATGCGCGAGCGATAAAGCTACATCCGGGCGACGGGAGAGGCAACCCGCGGGTCGCAGTGGGTTGGGCAGGGTTCCGGATCGCGCCCCTGACGTGCTACCATAGCGGGCTGCAGTACCAATCCTGCCTCAATTCCCCGATAGCTCAGTCGGTAGAGCGACGGACTGTTAATCCGCAGGTCCCTGGTTCGAGCCCAGGTCGGGGAGCCAAGAATTCGACGCGTCGGGTGCGCTCGCACCCACGGACTCGATTACGGAACGCGAGATTGGCGTTCCGCTTTCGTTTTTGGGCTTCGTCTCCCGCGATTCCCCCAGAAGGCGTTGAAGCCGCGCCGCGGGCAGGCTCGCTGCCCGACCCATCGCCCCACGAGTGCCTTGCCCGCCCCTTCGGTGTCGTTTCCGTTGGCCGTGCGTTCTTCCAATGCTTCGTTGCACTCGACCGGGAATTAGCGCGCGTGCGCTGCGCGAGTGTGCGATGCTGCTCGCCGATTCTCGTGGCCACCCAATAACTCCACCCGTTCCAGGTATGTCCATTTCGGAGGAAAGCTGTGCGACTGGCCGAATTCATCCTCGCGAACATCGAGCCTGTGCTCGCAGAATGGGAAGCGTTTGCGCGCAGCCTCTTGCCCGGGAAGGACATGACGATCGTGGCCTTGCGCGACGATGCGGGATCGATCCTGCGAGCTACGGCGCGGGACATGCAGAATCGCCAGAGTCTTCCGCAGCAGGAGAGCAAGTCCAAGGGAGAGGGCGGTGCGGGCGGCCCCGCGAGCGAGAGGCTGGACGACGCGTCGGAGTTGCATGGCGCGGAACGGGTGGGCTCGGGATTCCACATTACAGACGTCGTCTCTGAGTATCGCGCCCTGCGCGCCAGCGTGTTGCGCTTGTGGCGAGAAAGCCGTCCCGAGCCTGACCGGCACGATATCGACGACATCACGCGCTTCGACGAGTCCTTGGATCAATCCCTTGCCCGTGGCGTGGAGAGCTACTCCAAGCGCATCGACGAGTCTCGGCACATGTTCCTCGCGATTCTCAGCCACGACCTGCGAAATCCGCTGCATACCATCCGTATGGCGGCACACAGTGTGTCGCAAAGGAGCGAAGACCCCGCCACTGGCGCCTCGATGTCGATGATTCAGAGGAACACGGATGCGATGACAGGGTTGATCGGCGACCTGATCGATTTTTCGTCGAGCGGATTGGGCCGCGCGATGCCGCTGAATCGCGGGCCGGTCGATTTGGAAGAACTTTGTCGCGAAGTCGTCGACTCGTGTCGCATCGCACACCCAGGGCGCACGCTGCGCATTCACTCGGACGGCGACGTGAACGGCGTGTGGGATGCAGGCCGAATCCGCCAGGTCATATCGAACCTGATGGGCAATGCCATTCAGCACGGATCGCCCGAGGGTCCGATCCACGTATCGGTAGCTTCGGAAGGAACACCTTCAGCAGGATCCATTGTGGTGTTGAGCGTCCACAATGAAGGCCCGCCTATTTCGCCCGACCTCTTGCCGAACATTTTCGATCCGCTGAAGCGTTACGTATTGCGGGAATCGGTAGCGCACAGGGATTCGGGTGGCATCGGGCTGGGCTTGTACATCGTTCGTGAAATTGTCGTAGCCGAGGAGGGCACGGTCACAGTCACCTCCACGGCGGAGGAAGGCACGACTTTCACTGTTCGCATACCGCGGTTCCTTGCGGTCGAGGAATCCGATCAGGAAGTGGCGCGGCGACCCGCCTGCATGGCCGCGAAGACGTAGTCGTCTCCCCGCCACCGCATGTAGCCGGCTAGCGGATTGGATTCGCGGCATCGGCATTGGGCATTGCGCCGGCGGCGATGTCGACGGCATCGCCCTGCAGGCTGGTGTCGCTGGTGCCTGTTGCGCCGGGGACGCTCGCAGTACAGCGTGGTCAAGGCCCGGGCGAGCCGGGCCACGACCGGTCGTCGAAGCGAGGGCCAGGGACTACGTCGAGCGGTAGCGCCCTCGAACCGAGCGACGCAGGTATAGCGACGGTCGCAAGCGCGTCGCGGCAGAGCCGTTCGAGATCGTCGGCATCCAGCGGCGCCCGCACCGCCGTGTGGCCACGGTCGCGGAGCGCGCGCACCACCGCTGCCTGTTCGAAGCGGTACTCGGTGATCGCGGGCAAGAGTTGGTTACCGCACAGAGCAACGTCAACGTGACAGATATGCTGATCGCGTGCGTCCCGATTCGCTGCCGACTTGAAATGCTGCCGGTCCAAGAGCGCGCGGGCGCGTATCGCAATCTGTCGAATCATCGTCTTGAAGGAACAATCATGTCGTTGCTGTTCTCGAGTACCACGCTCGGGCCGCTCGCGCTCCAGAACCGTCTGGTGATGGCGCCCCTGACGCGCAATCGCGCGACCGGCAACATTCCCAACGACCTCATGGTGAAGTATTACGCGCAGCACGCTTCCGCAGGATTGATCATTACGGAAGGAACTTCGCCGTCGCCGAATGGACTGGGCTATGCGCGCATCCCGGGTATTTTCTCCGCGGAGCAGGTCGCGGGCTGGAGGCGCGTCACCGCAGCGGTTCATCCTCTTGGGGCAAAGATCTTCGTCCAGCTGATGCATTGCGGGCGCATCGCCCATCCGCTCAATCTCCCTGCGGGCGCGCGGATCTTGGCGCCTTCGGCGTTGACTGCCGACGGCGAGATGTACACCGACGCCAAGGGTATGCAGCCGAATGCTGCCCCGGAGGCAATGACCGAAGCAGACATCGAGTCCACCATCAAGGAGTATGCGCACGCGGCGACGAACGCCGTGGCAGCGGGATTCGAGGGCGTTGAGCTGCACGGCGCCAACGGTTATCTGCTCGAGCAGTTCTTCCGTCCGACGTCGAACCGCCGCACGGACCGTTACGGTGGTTCGATCGAGAACCGCGCCCGCTTCGTGCTCGAAGTCACCCGAGCGGTGGTGGGTGCAATCGGCAAGGACAAGGTCGGCATACGGCTTTCCCCATTCGGGGTGTTCAATGACATGCCTGCCTACCCAACGATGGAGGCGGACTACACCTGCCTCGCAGGTGAACTCGACGCCATCGGCGTGGTTTACATCCACCTGGTTGATCCACTCGTCGATGGGAGCGCCGCCCGTTCCCGAGACGATGAGAGCAACCTTCCGCAGCGTGTTCACGCGTACGTTGATTCTCTCCGGAGGCTACGACGCCGAGCGGGCCGAGAGCGACCTGGAAGCGGGCAAATGCGATCTGGTGGCCTTCGGACGCCCCTTCCTGGCCAATCCGGACCTGGTTGCGCGATGGAAAGCCGGTGCCGCTCTGAATGCGCCCGACATGAGCACGTTCTATACGCCGGGGCCGAAGGGATATACGGATTACCCGACGATGTCGGCCTAATTCATCTGCGCCGACGCGGCCTGCTCGAGCCCTTGCTGCATGTAAGGGCGCTTGAGCGTGTGACCAGCGCATAGATGAATGCCGCGTCCATGCGCCGTCCGG
The DNA here is from genome assembly GCA_964543615.1 of uncultured Alcaligenaceae bacterium. Lineage (GTDB taxonomy): Bacteria > Pseudomonadota > Gammaproteobacteria > Burkholderiales > Casimicrobiaceae > VBCG01. The sequence goes on from CAZIZD010000010.1 coordinate 18,641, forward strand.
CCTCTTCCATCCCCGCGATGGGAGACTATGCGCGGGCGTGCGGCGTGAGGTTGCAGGGTCCGGCCGCATGAGTTCGTCCGCGGGCGTGTAAGAAAATTACACAAGGTGGCATCTCCGGTCCGGGTGCGGGGACCTCTTGCATCCGATCGGGGCGATCTCGCGAGCTGCCGGAGATGCCATCTCTTCCTATGGCGGAGGCGAGCCCAACGAGGGGTTGACGCGACCGGGCGGTGGCGTACACTCGCGGCACGAGGTAATTTAGTTACATAGCGGTGCCCGCGAGCCGCCAGACGCGAGCGCCGGGTACCTCATCGAAGGCTGGATAAAGCCCAATGCCGAAGGAGGACGTCATGACTCGCAACCCAGCGCAACAATCGCTGTCCTCGCCTGGTCGCTGTTCCGCCGTCGCGCGCCTGCTGGTCGGCGCCGCTGCGGTCGCAATCGCCCTTGCGAGCGTGCCAGCTTCAAGCGCGCCCCCCAAAGGCGGGGCCGCCAACCTGGCAATGATCGGCGAGCCGCAAACGCTCGACCCGATGGCGTCCACTGCCGACCTGGTGGGCACGATCATGCAGCACGTTTACGAGCTGCTATACACCTACGATGCCAACTCCAACGTGGTGCCGATGCTCGCCGAGAGCATGCCCACGGTCTCGAGCAACGGCCTCGTCTACACGATTCCGCTGCGCACGGGGGTCAAGTTTCACAACGGCAAGGACATGACGTCCGCCGACGTCGTGGCGTCGCTCACGCGCTGGATGGAGATGGCGCCGCGGGGCAAGGCCGTCGCCAAGGAAGTGAAGTCGGTCGAGGCCAAAGGACCCAACACGGTCGTGATCACGTTGAACCGCCCGTACGCCCCGTTGGTGGCGCATCTCGCGCTGTCCAACGGGTTCGCTGCGATCATGCAGAAGGACTCGATTGCCACGCCGCTGACGCAGTTCGTGGGCACCGGGCCCTACATGTTCAAGGAGCGCAAGCCCGACCAGTACGTCCAGCTCGTGCGCTTCGACGGCTACAGCGCGCGGAAGGAACCGGCGAGCGGCTACGGCGGCAAGCGCGAGGCGCTCCTCGACGAGCTGCGGTTCGTCCCCGTGCCCAATGCGAACACGCGGGTCGAGGGCATGCTATCGGGCCAGTACCAGTTCGCGGACGTCCTGCCCGTTGAAGCGTACGCACGGCTCGAAGCCGCGCCGAGCGTGAAGCCGGTGCTGACCGCACCCTTCGGCTTTCCCTACATCGTGCTGAACACCAAGCAAGGACCGCTCGCCAACGTCGCGCTGCGGCAGGCGCTCCAGGCGAGCCTCAACAATGCCGACATGATGGGAGCCGGATTCGGGGACCGCAAGTTCTACGATACCGACGCCAATCACTATGCCAAGAACACGCCGTTCTACGCGACGGCGGGCACGGGCAATTACGGCAAGGGGGACGCCAAGAAGGCGGCGTCGCTCGTCGCTGCCGCCAAGTACGACGGCACGCCGATCAAGATACTCACCAGCCAGCAGTACGATTTTCACTATCGGATTGCGCTCGTGATGGCGGAGAACTTGAAGGCGGCCGGGTTCAAGGTCGACATGCAGGTGGTCGACTGGTCGACGCTGATCCAGCGCCGCAACGACCCGGCCTTGTGGGACCTTTACATCACGCACTCCGCCGTGCTGCCCGAGCCGACCCTGACGCCGCCGCAACTTGGCGACGGCGCGCCCGGCTGGTGGAGCTCGCCCGCGAAGGACGCCGCACTCGCGGCCTTCAACGCCGAGTCAGACCCCAAGAAGCGCGCGGCGCTCTGGGGCAACGTGCAGTCGGTCGTGTTCACCGAGGTGCCGTATATCCGCGTGGGCAACTTCAACAACCTGACGGCGCGCTCGGCGAAGCTCGACGGCTACGTTGCGATGCCGTGGCCGTTCTTCTGGAACACGGGCCTGCAGAAGTAGTTGCAACGCGGCATCGGGATGCGGCGCATTGAATGGCTGGCGGGGCCTCGCGCGAGGCCCCGTTCCTTGCGCGCTGGGACCGGTCCTTCGCCGGTGCACGAGCCCGCGTCATGACCCGCTATCTCGCATCGCGGTTTGCGGGCATGGTGATCGTGATGCTCATCGTGGCGGCGCTCGTGTTCTTCATCACGCGCCTCGCCCCCGGCGACCCGGCGGCGGTGATGCTCGGCGAGCAGGCGACTGCCGCCGACATCGCGCAGTTGCGCGCCTCGTACGGGCTCGACAAGCCGCTGCCGATGCAGTTTCTCTACTGGCTTTCCGAGCTCGCGCGCGGAAACCTCGGCCAGTCGATCTTCCTGCAGCGGCCCGTGACGCAGGCGCTGCTCGAGCGTGCCGAGCCCACGTTCTTCCTCACGCTCTTCTCCATCGTCATCGCGATGATGATCGGCGTCCCCTGCGGCGTCGCGGCCGCGGTGTGGCGCGGCAAGGCCGTCGACCAGGCGTTCTCCGGCTTCGCGATGCTGGGCGCGAGCATCCCGAGCTTCTGGCTAGGCCTTATCCTGATGCAGATTTTCGCGGTGAGCCTGGGCTGGTTCCCCGTGGCGGGTTACGGCGATCCGGGCGTGCCGATCGCGGACCGGCTGCGTCACCTCATCCTTCCCGCGATCGTCCTGGGCGTCGTCAACTCGGCGCTGATCCTGCGCTTCACGCGAGCGAGCATGCTCGACGTGCTTGGCGAGGACCACATCCGCACCGCCCGGGCAAAGGGGGTGTCGGAGACGCGGGTCGTGCTGCACCACGCCTTGCGCAACGCGCTCATTCCGGTCGTCACCGTGCTGGGCCTCACCTTCGCCTTGCTCATCGGCGGGGCGATCGTCACGGAAACCGTGTTCGGATTGCCGGGGATCGGCAACCTCGTCGTCTCCGCCGTATTGCGTCGCGACTATCCAGTGATCCAGGGCGCGCTGCTGGTGATCGCGGGGCTCTACGTGCTCATCAACCTGCTGATCGATCTCTTGTACCTCGTGATCGATCCTCGCGTGAAGTACTGATGCCAACCACCGCCGTTCCTCCTTCCGCAACGCCTGGGATGAGTCCGCCGCGAAGGCCGCATGGGCCCACGGCCATCCTCATGCGCAGGCTCTTCGGCCGCAAGGTCGTGCTCGTCGGCGCGGCGATCCTGGTGCTCGTGGTGGCGGCCGCGATACTCGCGCCTTGGATCACGCCGTACGACCCGATGGCGCTCAAGATCCTCGACCGCCTGCAGAGTCCCCGGGCGACGCACTGGTTCGGAACCGACGAGCTCGGGCGCGACGTGTTCTCCCGCGTGGTGTTCGGCGCCCGGTACTCGCTGATGATCGGCGCGCTCGTGGTGCTGGTGTCCGTGTTCTGCGGCGTCATGCTGGGGCTCGCCGCGGGTTTCTTCCCACGGCTCGACGGGCCGATCATGCGCATGGTCGATGCGCTCATGTCGTTCCCGGACATCCTGCTTGCGATCGCGCTCGTGGCTGTTCTGGGGGCGTCGATGGCCAACGTGGTGATCGCGTTGTCCATCGTGTACACGCCGCGGGTGGCACGCGTGGTGCGCGCTTCCACGCTTGTCGTCCGTGAACTCCTTTACATCGAAGCAGTGCGCGCGTTGGGCGTGTCGACGTTCCGGATCCTGTTCATCCACGTCCTGCAGAACATCGCGTCGCCGATCCTCGTGCAGGCCACGTTCATCTTCGCGTACGCGGTGCTCGCGGAGGCGGGACTGTCCTTCCTCGGTGTCGGCGTGCCTCCCGAGTGGCCGACGTGGGGGACGATGATCGCGAGCGGCCAGCAGTTCGCGCATCAGGCCATCTGGCTCGTGATGTTTCCGGGTGTGGCCATCGTGCTGTCCGCGCTCTCACTCCAGATGGTGGGCGACGGATTCCGGGATTTGCTCGATCCCAAGTTGCGGAAGTCGCTGTGACCGCGCCCTCGACACCGCTCCTGGACGTCTCCCACTTGCAGACGCACTTCATGACCGACAGCGGGATCGTGAGGGCGGTCGAAGACGTCTCGTTCACGCTCGAGGTGGGCGAGACGCTCGCGCTCGTCGGCGAATCGGGCTCGGGCAAGTCGGTCACCAGCCTTTCGATCATGGGACTCGTGCCGGACCCACCGGGACGCATCGTCGGCGGCGAGATTCGCTTCCAGACGCGGGACGGGTCCGTCGTCGACCTCGCGCAACTGCCCGCCAAGACCTTGCGCCGCCTGCGCGGACGCGACCTCGCGATGATCTTCCAGGAGCCGATGACGAGCCTCAACCCCGTGCTGCGCGTCGGCGACCAGATCGCCGAGGCAGTCGCGATCCACTTGCGTCTCGATCGCGCCGCATCACTTCGGCGGGCGCTGGAGATGCTCGAGCTCGTGGAGATTCCCGCCGCCCGCCAGCGCCTTGCGGAGTATCCGCATCAACTGTCGGGCGGAATGCGGCAACGCGTGATGATCGCCATGGCACTCGCGTGCGATCCGCGGCTCCTGATCGCCGATGAGCCCACGACGGCGCTCGACGTGACGATCCAGGCCCAGATCATCGCGCTGCTCGACAAGCTGCGTCGCGAGATCGGCCTCGCGGTGCTGTTCATCACGCACAACCTGGGCGTGGTCGCCGAGATCGCGGATCGCGTCGTAGTGATGTACAACGGGCGCGTCGTGGAGGAGGGCGGGGTCGGTGCGCTGTTCGCAACGCCGCGTCATCCCTATACCCGCGACTTGCTCGCGTGCCTGCCGCGCCGCGCCCTGGACGATCCCGACGCGGCCAAGTCGGGACGCCGGCGCCTTCATGCGATCCCCGGCCAGGTGGCGCGTCCGCAGGACAGCCTCCCGGGCTGTGCTTTCGCGCCGCGCTGCTCGCTCGCCGAGGCCGCGTGCACGACCGCCATGCCCCCGCTCGCGGACGTCGCCGACGGGCAGCGCTCGCGGTGCCTGCGCTGGAGCCTCGTGTGACGCAGTCCCTCCTTTCCGTGGCCGGCCTCAAGAAATACTTCGGGCACGCCGAACGCCCAGTCCGTGCGGTGGACGACGTGAGCTTCGACATCGGGAAGGGTGAAGTGCTCGGGTTGGTCGGCGAGTCCGGCTCCGGCAAGAGCACGATTGGGCGCAGCGTGGTGCGGCTGGTCGAGCCCACGGCAGGCACGATACGGTTCGACGGCATCGATCTGGTACCCTTGACGGCACGCGCGCTGCGACCCTATCGCCGCCGTTTGCAGATCATTTTCCAGGACCCGTACGCGAGCCTCAATCCACGGCGGCGCGTCGCCGACACGATCGGGGAGGCACTCGCCACGCACGGACTTCATCCAGGCGCCGCGCGCGCGGAGCGAATCGCGGAGTTACTTTCCCTCGTCGGACTCGCCCCCGAGCACGCGTTGCGGTTTCCGCACGAGTTCTCGGGCGGTCAGCGACAGCGCATCGGCATCGCACGTGCGTTGGCCGTGGAGCCCGACTTCATCGTCGCCGACGAGCCCGTCTCGGCGCTCGACCTGTGCATCCAGGCGCAGGTCATCAACCTGCTGTCGGACCTGCGCGAGCGCTTCAACCTCACAATGCTCTTCATCTCCCATGACCTCGACGTCGTCGAGTACCTGTGCGATCGCATCGTCGTGCTCTATCTCGGCAAGGTGATGGAAGTGGCGCCTTCGAGGACGCTTTATCGGTCTCCGCGGCACCCTTACACCCAGGCGCTCCTCGCGGCCTCTCCGCGGCCCGATCCCAACGCGAGGCGCGAGCGCCGGTTGCTGCAAGGCGACATCCCGAGTCCCGTCGATCCGCCGTCGGGTTGCGTCTTCCGCACTCGATGCCCGTACGCGCTCGACGCCTGCGCTTCCACCGTGCCGGCGCCGCGCGAGGTGGCACCGGGCCACCTCAAGGCATGCCTGCGGGACGACATTCCATGACCCAGCGCCGCGATTCCGCGCGTACGCCTGCCGGCGACCTCCTCGTCACGATGCGCGAGCGCGCCGGCGCGTTGTCGCCGGCGCACCGCCAGGTCGCCGCGGCCATGCTGGAGGACCCGGAGTTCGTCCTGCGCGCCAACGTCGATGCGCTTGCGCGGCGTGCCGTCGTCAGTCCGCCGACCATCATCCGGTTCTGCCGCGCGATGGGATGCGCGGGCCTGCGCGAGTTCAAGCTGCGCCTCGCGCAGAATCTCGCGGTCGGCAAGTCGACGCTCCACCGCGCGGTGGTGCCCGGGGACAGCATGCAGGCCGTGACGCACAAGGTGCTGCAGAGCGCGGTGAGCGCGCTTGCCAACCTCGAGCAGCACGTCGTGCCCGAGGACGTCGAGCGCGCCGCGCGGAGGATTGCGTCGGCACGACGCGTCGATTGCTACGGCGTCGGCAACGTATCGATGTTCATGGCCAGCGATGCCCAGGCGCGCTTCGCACGCCTGGGACTCAACTCCGGTGCTTACTTCGACGCGCACCTGCAGTTGATCTCGGCCGCCACGATGAACAAGCGCGACGTCGTGCTGGCCATTTCCTACGTCGGGCGCCAGCGCAGCCTGCTGCACGCGGTGCAGGTGGCCAAGGAGCAGCGCGCGATGATCGTCGCGATCACGCAGCCCGAAACGCCGCTCGCGCGTCTCGCCGACGTGGTCATGCCCGTCGTGGTTCCGGTGGACGTCTCGATGCGCGTCGGGACGGAGGCCTACCTTGCGCAGATCACTTACCTCGAGATCCTGATGGTCGGCGTCGGATTGCGCCGCGATCCCGCTGCGTTCCGTCAGTTGAAGCGCGTGCGGCAGGTCCTGAAGGAACGCGGCATCGATACCGAGACGCATCCCGTGCTTCCCACCCCCTGAGCGAGATCGAGTGACGACCATGAGTCCAACGCCGGACGAGCTCCCCGCACTGCTGCTGCGCGGAGGGACGGTCATCGACGGCTCCGGTGCGGATCGCTTCGACGCCGACGTGCGCATCGAAGGCGGACGCATCGCCGAGCTTGGCAGCGGCCTTGCGGCGGACGGCGCGACCGTGCTCGACGTCACGGGAATGATCGTCGCGCCGGGCTTCATCGACGTTCACACGCACGACGACCGCATCGTGCTGTCCGCGCCGCAGATGCTCCCGAAGATAAGTCAGGGGGTCACGACGGTGATCGTCGGCAACTGCGGCATCAGCCTCGCGCCGCTCGTGCGCGATACCGTGCCACCGCCGCTCAATCTCCTGGGCGGCGACGAGGGGTACGTCCACCCCACGATGGCGTCGTACGCGGCGGCCGTCGAGGCTGCGCGGCCCGCAGTGAACGTCGCGGCGCTAGTCGGTCACTCCACGCTGCGCGTGGCTTCGATGGACGACCCGTACCGACCTGCCACGCCGGTCGAGCAGGGACGGATGAGTGCATTGCTGCGCGAAGGAATGGACGCCGGCGCGATCGGCTTCTCCTCGGGCGTGTTCTATGCAACGGGCGCGGCAGCCGACATCGACGAGCTCGCCTTGCTCGCGGGCATCGCAGGCGAGGCGGGCGGCATCTACACGACCCACATCCGCCAGGAGATGGACCAGGTGCTCGCTTCGCTCGACGAGGCGTTCGCCACCGCGCGCCGCGGCGAGGTCCCGGTCGTGATCTCGCATCACAAGTGTGCGGGTCCCGCCAACTGGGGCCGGACGGTGGAGACGCTCGCGCACTTCGACGCGGCGCGGGCGAAGCAGCCCATAGGCCTCGACGCCTATCCTTATGTCGCAGGATCCACCGTGCTGCGCCCCGACCTAGATCGGAAGAGCACACGT